>DASWEZ010000083.1:0-2766 GCA_036394495.1 Burkholderiales bacterium | reverse complement strand
AAACAAAAAAGCCCTACCGGATCGATAGGGCTTCTTGGCTTGAAGCGGGAAACCTTACGCCGGCAGGACGCTTACGGTCTTTTTCTTGAATGGGCCCTTGATCGCGAAGTTCACGGTGCCCGTGATCTTGGCGAACAATGTATGGTCCTTGCCGATACCGACATTCTCGCCGGGGTGAACCTGGGTGCCGCGCTGGCGAACGATGATGCTGCCTGCGGAGATCACCTCGCCGCCGTAACGCTTCACGCCGAGCCGCTTGGACTGCGAGTCGCGGCCGTTACGGGAACTGCCGCCTGCTTTTTTGTGTGCCATGTTCTGGGTTCCTTATGCCGAGATCGTGCCGATCTGGATCTCGGTGTAATTCTGCCGATGCCCGCCGTGGCGCTGGTAGTGCTTGCGCCGGCGCATCTTGAAGATGTGCACCTTGTCGTGGCGGCCATGGGACACGACGGTCGCCTGGACAGTCGCCCCGGCTACCAGCGGTGCCCCGATCGAGATCTTGTCACCGTCCGCGACCATCAGGACATCCAGCGTAATCTGGCTGCCTATAACCGCAGGTAACTGTTCTACCTTGATTTTTTCGCCTGGGGCAACCCGGTATTGCTTGCCGCCGGTTTTTATGACCGCATACATGATGGAACCCTCGGTACGCATTTGAGGAAAGCCGCGCATACTACAAAAAAAGAAGGGCTTAGTAAAGAGAAAGCGTTGGCAGGGGCGTGCGCCCGCCAGCTTTCGCCCTACGCGTATTTCCTTGACACTGCCCCCGCACGGTTTCTACCATCGCGCACTTTGCCTGCAACAAGCCTCTTTCACCCTGCTCGTGACCTCTGAAATCATCAAAAGCCTGATTGCCGACGACATGAACAAGGTCGATCTCGTCATCCGCGATCGACTGAAGTCCGAAGTGGTGCTGATCCGCGAGGTGGCGGATTACATCATCGCCAGCGGCGGCAAACGCCTGCGGCCCGCGCTGGTGATCCTGTCGGCGGGAGCCTGCGGCTACGCCGGGCGACATCACCACGAACTGGCTGCCGTGGTCGAGTTCATCCACACCGCGACGCTGCTGCACGACGACGTTGTGGACGATTCGCATATGCGGCGCGGACGCGCGACGGCGAATTCGACGTTTGGCAATGCCGCGGCCGTGCTGGTCGGCGATTTCCTCTATTCCCGGGCGTTTCAGATGATGGTCGACGTGCAGAACATGCGGATCATGGAGGTATTGGCCGATGCCACCAATACCATAGCCGAAGGCGAGGTGATGCAACTCCTGCACGTCCACAACGCCGACGTGACCGAGCACGACTATCTGCGCGTGATCCGCTCGAAAACCGCAAAGCTGTTCGAGGCTGCGGGGCGGCTCGGCGCCATTCTCGCCGCTGTACCGGCGGTGCAGGAAAAAGCATTGGCGGACTACGGCATGCACCTGGGCACGGCGTTCCAGCTGATCGATGACATCCTCGATTATTCCGGCCATCTGGCGCAGACCGGGAAGAATCTCGGTGACGACCTGGCCGAAGGAAAAGCCACTCTTCCCATCATCTATGCGATGCGTCACGGCAGCGCGAGCCAGGGGGCAATCATCCGCAATGCCCTCATCAACGGCGGTTTGAGCGATTTCGAACCGGTACTCAAGACAATGCAGGAAACCGGCGCCCTCGACTACACGCGAACGCAAGCCGAGGTTTCGGCGCGCGAGGCGCGCAATGCGATCGATGTGCTGCCTGATTCAAAACACAGGGATAGTTTGCTAGAATTGGCGACCTTTGCGGTGACCCGCAATTACTGAAACTCACCGTCGGGGTGTAGCTCAGCCTGGTAGAGTACTGCGTTCGGGACGCAGGAGTCGGAGGTTCGAATCCTCTCACCCCGACCAATTCATTTATCCGCGCTGCGAGGTTCGCATGGCAAAATTCCTCCTCGTCATCGCCGTCTTCATTGTCTTTTACCTGTTCCTGCGCAACAACGCGAAGAGGTCGGGTGGAGCACCGCCATCCCAGTCCGCATCGAAGCGAGACTCGCAATCGAAGCATGAAGACATGGTTCGATGCCACGTCTGCGGCGTGCATCTTCCGACCAGCGAGGCCGTTACCTCCCGCGGTGACTTCTTTTGCAGCAAGGAGCATTTGCAGCTCGCCGACCGGGAACGCGCAAACCGCTAGCTGCAGGCTGCGCCGCCGATGAGCAGCATCCCTTTTCCAATTCAGCAGTTCACATCCGAGCGCAGGCAGTACGGCGATGCCTTCTGGCGCTCCCTGTTCTATTTCAACGCCTATCGCTTTGCCTCGGCGCTGGTGCTGTTCGCGGCTGTGGTGATACTGGGCGACGATATTCCGTTCGGCTCCAACAGCCGCCATCTCTACCTATATACCGACGCCTGCTACATCATCTTCAGCCTGCTGGCGTTCGTGGCCATCGTGCCGCGCCGGCCGTACTTCACGATCCAGCTCTCCGTGCAGATCTGCGCGGATATCCTGTTCATCACCGTGCTGATGTATGCCAGCGGCGGCATCAGCAGCGGGCTGGGCCTGCTGTTGCTGGTTTCGCTGGCCGCGGTAGGTCTGATCAGCCGGGGCAGGCTGACGCTGTTCTTCGCGGCTCTGGCCACGATAGCCGTTCTGGCCGAACAGACCTATCAGGTAATTTTCCTGACAGGGTCCACCGCGCAATACGCCCAGGCCGGATTGCTGAGCATCGGTTTTTTTGCCACCGGCTGGCTCGCGCATTCGCTCGCCAAACGCGCCGTTGCGATCGAGGCGATCG
>DASWEZ010000082.1:0-13271 GCA_036394495.1 Burkholderiales bacterium | reverse complement strand
ACGGCAATATCGCCCCGCGGCGAGCATCGGCATCAGCACGTATCCGACGGACGGACGCGATGCCCAATCGCTGCTGAAAAACGCGGACATCGCGATGTATCGCGCCAAGGAGGATGGCAGGGGCACGTTCCAGTTCTATTCTGATCAGCTGAACACGCATTCGGTGCAACGCCTGGAATTCGAATCGAATCTGAGCAACGCGCTGACCAATCACGAGTTCGTGCTGTACTACCAGCCGAAAGTCGATCTTGCGACCGGGCGCGTGGCCGGACTCGAGGCCCTGATACGCTGGGTAAGCCCGCAGTTCGGATTCGTGCCGCCCGGGGATTTCATTTCCATCGCCGAAGAAACCGGATTGATCGTGCCGATGGGGCGCTGGGTGGCGCAGACCGCCTGTGTGCAGAATCGCGCATGGCAGAAGGGCGGCCTTCCGCCGCTGCGCATCGCGATCAACATTTCCGCACGGCAGATGTCGGACAAGGGGCTGGTGGCGTTTCTTTCCGAAACAATCAAAAAGACCGGCCTGACGGTCGAATCGCTCGAACTGGAAATCACCGAAAGCGCGGTGATGAGCAACCAGGAACATGCCGAAAAAGTACTGAATGAACTGAAGGGATTGGGATTCCACCTGACGATGGACGACTTCGGCACCGGCTATTCGTCGCTCGCTTACCTCAAGCGCTTTCCGTTCGATAGCGTGAAGATCGACCAGTCCTTCGTGCGTGGCATCCCGGAAAGCAAGGACGACGAGGCGATCGTCGAGGCGATCATCGCCATGGCGCACAGCCTGCAACTCAAGGTGGTGGCCGAAGGCGTGGAAACGAAAGAACAGTACGATTTCCTGCGCACGCTCGGCTGCGACCAGATCCAGGGGTATTACTTCAGCAAGCCGATCCCGTCCAACGAAATCGTCATGCTGCTCTACAAGACCATGACCCGCGAAGCCGGCGTCGCGATTCCGGCGGCGGAGGCAGCTGCCGAGGTCAAAGCGGCGAAACCGGTCAATCCGGTCGCGAGCGAAGGAACCGGCACGGCGGGGTAGAATCAGTGCTGCGTGCTGCGTGCTGGGTACTGGGTACTGAGTGCTGAGTAACGACGTAATGAGAAAAGCACTACCCTTTGCCAAGTACATTTCACCTCTACTTCCACCTCCGAACGCGATCTTCACGCAGCACGCAGTACACAGCACCGTCACTTTTTCACTCAGCACCTACGCCCGTGACCGCCGACCAACCCCTCCACCTGCTGAACACCATCTTCGGCTATCCCGCGTTCCGCGGCTCGCAGCGCGAGATCGTCGAGCACATGGTGGCGGGTGGGGATGCGCTGGTGCTGATGCCAACGGGCGGGGGCAAGTCGCTGTGCTATCAGTTGCCGGCATTGCTGCGCGAAGGCACGGCGTTGGTGATTTCTCCGCTGATCGCCCTGATGCAGGACCAGGTGGCGGCGCTGCGGCAACTTGGCGTGCGCGCCGCCTTCCTCAATTCCACGCTGGATGCCCGCGAAGCGGCGGCGGCCGAACGCGCGCTGCGCGAAGGCGCGCTCGACCTGCTCTATGTCGCTCCCGAGCGGCTGGTAATGCCGCGCATGCTGGATTTGCTGGAACAATCCCGGATCGCCCTGTTCGCCATCGACGAAGCCCATTGCGTATCCCAGTGGGGTCACGATTTCCGTCCGGAGTATCTGCAATTGTCGGTGCTGCACGAGCGTTTTGCGGCCGTGCCGCGCATTGCATTGACCGCAACCGCGGACATGCAGACGCGCGTGGAGATCAGGCATCGCCTGGCATTGAACGATGCGCGAGTATTCGTTTCCAGTTTCGACCGGCCGAACATCCGCTACACCATCGTCGACAAGCAGGATGCCAGGCAGCAGTTGCTGCGCTTCGTCCGCGAAACGCACCCGGGCGAAGCCGGCATCGTGTATTGCCTCTCGCGCAAGAAAGTGGACGAAACCGCGGCCTGGCTGAAAGCGCAAGGCGTGCCGGCGCTGCCCTATCACGCCGGCATGGATGCGGCGACGCGCGCCGACCATCAGGCGCGGTTCCAGCGCGATGAAGGCGTCGTCATGGTCGCCACGATCGCGTTCGGCATGGGCATCGACAAGCCGGATGTGCGCTTCGTCGCCCACCTGGATTTGCCCAAGAGCATCGAGGGCTACTACCAGGAGACCGGCCGCGCGGGCCGCGACGGCGCTGCCGCCGATGCATGGATGACTTACGGGCTGGGTGACGTGGTACAGCAGCGCCGCATGATCGACCAGTCGGAAGGCAGCGAGGAATACCGCCGCGTATCGTTTGCCAAACTGGAGGCGTTGCTGGGCCTGTGCGAGACCGCCGGTTGCAGGCGCGTGCGCCTGCTCGACTATTTCGGCGAGGCAGCCGGGCCCTGTGGCAATTGCGATACCTGCCTGGAGCCGCCGCAGACCTGGGACGCCACGGAGGCCGCGCGCAAAGCCTTGTCCTGCATTTTCCGCACCGGCCAGCGCTTCGGTTCGCGCCATCTGATCGACGTGTTGCGCGGCCAGACCACCGACCGGGTCGTGCAATGGCGTCACCAGGACCTGAGCGTCTTCGGCGTCGGTGCCGACATCGACGAAGCGGCCTGGCGGGACATATTCCGCCAACTGGTGACATTGGGTTTCGTGCGCCCCGATCATGCGGCATTTGGCGGGCTGCGCCTGACCGAGACCAGCCGCCCGGTATTGAAAGGCGAACAGCGCATCGACATGCGCCGGATGGCGCCGCGCAAGGGAAAATCCGCAACGGTTCGCCGCAAGGCAGGTTCCGACGCATTGTCCGGCGCGGCCGCGGCGTTGCTGGAACGCCTCAGGACATGGCGCAGCGAACAGGCGCGCGAACAATCGGTGCCAGCCTACGTGATCTTTCACGACGCCACCTTGTCGGCGATCGCCGCCGCACGCCCGAGCAACATCGACGGTCTGTCCACGATCCACGGCATCGGCGCGAAGAAACTGGAACGCTACGGCCCGGCATTGATGGCGCTGCTGCGCGATTGACCGGAGCAGCCGGTGAACGTCGTTCCAAGTAATATCATCGGTACCAGACACTGGAAGAGAAGAAAGGGCGGATGAACGCCGAAAGCGACGGGTTGATTCCGTATTTCATCCCGTCAATCCTGTTCATCCTGTCAAATCATGAAGAGCAAAAGGGCAGGACAGGATTAACAGGATGAACAGGATGGAAACCAGGAGCAACAGGACGTCTCGCAATGCATCTCGGCTCCGTTCCTTCCCGTCCAAATGTCTGACACCACAGCACCATCCACTGATTCCATGATCGACGATCCTCACTTGCTCGCACAGCCGTCCTCCAAGAAGGAGTTGTTCGTCGCTTTCACCCTGCTCGCACTGCAAGGTTTCGGCGGCGTCATAGCCATTGCGCAGCGCGTCCTGTGCGAGCAGAGGCACTGGCTGACCCGCGAACAATTCGTCGAAATCCTGGCCGTCGCGCAGGTCTTGCCGGGGCCGAACGTCTGCAACGTCGCCCTGATGATCGGCGACCGCTTCTTCGGCTGGCGCGGAGCCTTTGCGGCCCTGGCCGGCATGATGGCGGTGCCGCTCGTCATCGTGCTGATACTCACCGCGCTTTATGCGCAGTATGCGATGAACCCGGCGGTATCCGGCGCGCTTAGGGGAATGGGCGCGGTCTCCGCCGGACTCATCGTCGGAACCGGACTAAAGCTGGTCGGCGCCCTGCGGTCCAATCCCATGCAGGCGCCGGTATGCGGCGCATTCCTTGTGGTCGCCTTTGCCGCCGTCGCGCTGCTGCGCTGGCCGCTGGTGTGGGTCATCCTCGCCCTCGGTTTGGCGGCGTGCGCGTATGCCTGGATGCGGCTGCGACCCCGCTTCGCATCGCCGGAGCAGCCATGAGTGGCGTGCTGCCCGCCGACCTGGTTGCGCTGTTCGGCCATTTTCTGCTGCTGTCGCTGCTGTCGATCGGCGGTGCCATCACCGTTGCGCCCGACATGCATCGCGTGATGGTCAGCCAGATGGGATTGCTGAGCGACGCGCAGTTCAACGCGTCGATCGCCATCGCGCAGGCCTCTCCCGGACCGAACGTGTTGTTCGTCGCGGTGATGGGCTACCAGGCGGCCGGACTGGCCGGCGCGGCCGCGACCCTGTTCGGCATCATGCTGCCTTCGACGACGCTGGCACTGGCCGCGGCGCGCTGGGGCCATGCGCGGCGCGAGTGGCGCGCAGTCCAGGCGTTCAAGGCGGGCATGGCGCCGATCGTGATCGGATTGCTGTTTTCCACCGGCTGGATACTGAGTGCGCAGACGCCCGGGTGGCATCAGATACCGCTGACCGTCGCTGCGGCGATCCTGGTGTGGCGCACGCGAGTGCACTTGCTGCTGCTGGTGGGAGCGGGGGCGGTGTGCGGGGCGATGGGGTGGATTTGAGGCGAGTTAACGAGACGAAAAAGCAGTGCTGGGTGCTGCGTGCTGGGTAACAAACCTTGAATGCGTTTTAGTGCTTTAACGCGTTTCTTCTCAACACCCAGCACCCAGCACGCAGCACCCAGTACATTCTTAATCCGGAGGATTCATGCAATACCAACTCTATTACTGGCCTTCGATCCAGGGCCGCGGCGAATTCGTGCGGCTGGCGCTGGAGGAAGCGGGGGCCGACTATGTCGACGTCGCCCGCCGCTCCGGCCGCGGCATGGGCGTGCCGGCGCTGGAGAAATTTCTCGACGACGAAAAGCTCGCCGCCGCGCCCTACGCGCCGCCTTTCCTGAAGGCCGGGAAGCTCATCATCGGGCAGACCGCCAACATTCTTTTGTACCTCGGACCGCGCCACGGCCTCACGCCGCGAAACGAGGCGGGACGGATCTGGGTCAATCAGCTGCAGCTCACGATCGCCGATTTCGTGACGGAGATCCACGACACGCATCATCCGATCGGCAGTTCGCTTTACTACCACCAGCAGAAAGCCGAAGCGCGCCGGCGCACGAAGAATTTCCGCACCGAGCGCATGCCGAAGTTCCTCGGCTATTTCGAACAGGTTCTGTCGGGCGGCAAGGCCCGGCGTTACATGGCGGGCAATACGCTTTCGTATGCTGACCTTTCCATGTTCCAGTTGATTGCGGGATTACGCTTTGCTTTCCCGAAAACCATGAAGAAGCAGGAGCCGGACTATCCCGCGCTGGTCGACTTGCACGATCGCGTTGCTGCGCGGCCGAATATTGCAGCCTACCTGGTCTCGAAGCGGCGCATCCTGTTCAACCAGTACGGCATCTTCCGCTATTACCCTGAGCTGGACGGCTGAGGCAATGCGATTGGACGAAGTGTATGATTGAAGGCAACAGGAGGGTCGTCAGATGACCGATAAAGCCAGAAAACTGAAATCCGTTGACGCGCAGAGCGTACGTGCCCGGGTCACCCGGGAAGAATGGGAAGTGCGTTGCGAGCTTGCCGCGGCCTACCAGCTGGCGGCGCAATTCCGCTGGACCGATCTGATATTTACGCATTTCACGGCTCGCGTGCCGGGATCGGATCATATCCTGATCAATCCGTACGGGCTGATGTTCGACGAGATCACTGCCTCGAGCATCGTCAAGATCGACCACGAAGGCAATGTCGTGGACGACATCACCGGGCTGGGCGTCAACTATGCCGGCTTTGTCATCCATGGCTGCGTGCACGAAGCGCGGCCGGAAATCAATTGCGTCATTCATACGCACACGCGTGCCGGCGTCGCCGTGTCGGTGCAGAAGCACGGACTGCTGCCGCTGAGCCAGCATGCGTTGCGGACCTACGGCATGCTGACCTACCACGACTACGAAGGCATCGCGCTGGAGCTCGACGAGCGCGAGCGCATGGCTGCCGACCTGGGAAAGACTTCGAAGGCGATGATCCTGCGCAACCACGGATTGCTCACGCTTGGCGATACGGTCAGCGAGGCATTCGAGTTGATGTACTACCTCGACACTGCCTGCCAGATCCAGATCGACGCACTGGCCGGCGGCCGCGTCGAAGCCGGCCTGATCGACGAACAGACCGCGCGCAAGGGTTTCGAGCAGTTCCAGGGACCCGGAGGCGCCGAAGTGAACAAGGCTTGGGACGCGCTGTTGCGCATGCTCGATCGGAAGGGTGTGGACTATAGAAGCTAGAAATGCCGTGACGGACGTGACGACGTGACGGTCGTGACGAGGTAACAGCCCCAAGCCTGGTATGGATCTTTGCTCTTACCCCGTCACGTCGTCACGATCGTCACGTCGTCACGGCCTCTCCGGCCTCACCAGCCCTGGCGTCACAAACCACGACTCGGCCGGCATCGGCGCGCCGTGCGGGGCGTTGTGGTCCGGGTTGAAAGTCCCGTATTTGCTGGCCAGCAGTTCCCGTACCTTGGTGTCCCAATCGGTTTGACGCGCGGATTCGAGGCCTTCATAGGCCTTGCAGAATTCGCGTGTGAAGTAGATGTTGACGCCCTTGGCCAGCTTTTGCGGCCGCCTGGGGTCGGTTCCGATCTTCCATCGCACCCGGAGCCATACGGATTCGCCCGCCGGCGGATGGGTGATCTGGGCGTCGTCGGGGAATATTGTCCGGGCGATATCCACCCATTTTTCAACCTGTGCGGTACTCATTCTGCGGTCCTGTTTGTCGGCTGTCGCGCGTATGACCTCGAACCTCCCGGCAGGTTCGGCAGTTGCCCTGGGGACCGGCCTTCCTATACATTGCGCGTCACTGCCCTGTGACCATCATGAAACCAGACTTCGTCCTGTACGACATCGCCCCGGAATTCATCTGGACGATCGTCGTCGTCTCGGCGGTAATCCTCGCCAACATCGCCATCTCCGCGATGCTGCGCGGCCGCGGCTGGCTGTCCCGGGAAACCAAGCTGCGCGCATCGGTGTTCTGGCGCAATTTCTCCCTTCTGATCGCCTTCGTGGTGCTGATTTTCATCTGGCGGGCGGAACTTCGCGCGGCCGCATTGTCGCTGGCGGCTTTGAGCGTCGCCGTGGTGCTGGTCGGCAAGGAATCATTCACCTCCGTGCTCGGCTATATCCATCGCACGACATCCGGAAGCTTCGGTTTCGGCGATGTCATCGAGATCAACGGCATCAAGGGCGAGGTCATCGACCAGACCCTGTTGTCCACGACGGTGCTGGAAATGAGCGAGGAACATCTGTTCACCGGCAAGGTGGTGCAGTTTCCGAACAGCTTCTATGTCACCCATTCGATAAAAAATTACTCACGCCTCGGGGACTACCAGCTCGGCATGGTCAGCATCCCGTTGGCGGACGGCAACGATGTCGATGCCGCACGGCGCATCCTGTCCGAAGTCGCCAGTTCGGTATGTTCGGAATACGTTGCACCCGCGCATGCCGCGCTGCGCGAACTGGAAGGCGAGCAGTTCATCGTGATGCCGTCCGCGGAGCCGCGGGTGAGCATCCGGCTGGGCGATGCCGGAAAAACGACTTTGCTGCTGCGATTTCCCTGTCCCGCCAGCCAACGCACCCGCACCGAGCAGGAACTGCTGCTGAAATATCTGGCCGGGATGCGCGCCGCCAAGCCGTCCTGATGCGGCCTGCGTCCGACCGATGAGCGCAGCGGCATCGCGCAAGCGGGTGATCTGCGTGGGTCATGCGGCGCTCGATCGCGTGTTTTGCGTCGAATCCTGGCCTGCGGGCAGCGGCAAAATCCCGGCGCATCGTTTCGAGGAAAGTGGCGGCGGCATGGCGGCGAATGCGGCGGCGGCCATCGCGCGCCTGGGCGGCGACGCCGTTTTCTGGGGACCGACCGGCGACGACGCCATTGCAACAGCCATCCATGCGCAGTTCGTCGCCGACGGTGTCGATGCCACCTGGCTGCGGCGCTTCGATGGGCGCACGTCCTCTCATTCCGCGGTGATCGTCGACGGCCGCGGCGAGCGCCTGGTGGTGGGATTGCGCGGTAGCGCGCTGCAGGCGCCGGCGGACTGGTTGCCGCTCGGGCAAGTCGGGCAATCGCGGGCATTGCTCGCGGATGTGCGCTGGCCTGACGGTGCGCTACGTGCTTTGCGCGCCGCACGGGACGCCGGCATTCCGGCCATCCTCGACGGGGAGGTCGCCGCCGGGGAAACGCTCGAAACGCTTGCCGGTGCGGCCGACCACATTATTTTTTCCGAACGCGGGCTCGAGGCCTATTCCGGCGGTGACGACGTAAGCGGATTGCGCAGAGCACTGCGCAATGGTGCGCGCATGGCTGCCGTCACACGCGGCGAGGTGGGAGTACTGTGGGTGGAGGCGGCCGCGCCGGACGAAGTTCTGCGCTGTCCCGCGTTTGCGGTCGATACGGTGGACACGCTGGCGGCGGGCGACGTGTTTCACGGCGCCTACGCCCTGGCGCTTGCGGAAGGTCAGCGCATCGGCGATGCAGTGCGGTTCGCGGCCGCGGCGGCGGCGATCAAATGCAGCCGGCCTGGCGGACGCAACGGGGCGCCTGCGCGCGGCGAGGTGGAAGCGTTTTTGAAGAGCAGGAGTCAGGACTAGAGAGGCGGGACTCAGGACGCAGGACTCAGTAAGGGCTATCCGAGAAGGTCCGCACTTCACCAAGTCCTGAGTCCTGCCTTTATCCGGCGATCGTCACGCCTCCGTCCGCAACGATGGTCTGGCCGGTAACGAAAGCTGCGGCGCGGGAAGCGAGGAATACGGCAACCCCACCGATGTCGTCCGGCTCGCCGATGCGGCGCAGCGGCGTCTGCGATTCATAGCGTTGCAATATCTCGGGGTTCTCCCATAGTGCACGCGCGAAATCCGTCTTCACCAGGCCGGGGGCGATGCAGTTGACGCGGATGTTGTGCGGACCCCATTCCATGGCGAGGTTGCGCGCGAGTTGCATGTCCGCGGCTTTGGAGATCGCGTAGGCGCCGAGCACCGAGGTGCCTTTCAATCCGCCGATCGAGGATACGATGATGACCGCGCCGTCCTTCCTCTGCGCCATTTCCGGCAACACGAGATTCGCCAGCCAGTGGTTGGAGACGATGTTGTTCTGCAGGATCTTGTTGAAGGCGTCGTCCGGCATGTTCGCCATCGGGCCGTAGTAGGGATTGCTGGCGGCGTTGCACACCAGCACGTCGATCTTTGCGCACTGCCTGCGCGTTTCACCGACCAGGTTTTCGAGCTGCGCCTTGTCGCCGATGTTGGCGGGAATCGCAATCGCGTCGCCGCCCGAAGAGCGGATGGCCTTGGCGACCTGCTCGCAGACATCGGCCTTGCGGCTCGAGATCACCACTTTCGCACCGGCATTCGCCAGGTGCTCTGCAATCGAAAGACCGATACCGCGCGTGGATCCCGTAACGATGGCGACTTTGCCGCTGAGGTCGAATGGGTTCATTGGGATGGTGAACGGTTAACAGCAAGCGGTGAACAGCGAACAGGGAACAGGGAACAGCGAACAGCGAACGATGGCTCGACTTGCGTTTACCGTTCGCTGTTCACCGTTTACCGTTCACTTGCTATTCTGTTCTTCAATAATCTTCTTCAGGTTTTCAAGACCCATCGGATAAACCTTGTTCAGCCCGTTGAGCGGCGTGGCATCGTCCTGTCCCGGCGGCGGTTCGTCCGTCCAGTAGGCGACGCGCTTGAATCGCGCCTTCCATACCACCTTGCTTTTTCCCTCACCGGCATCGGACACCGTCATGGTGGGGAAATAATCGGTCGCGCCGACCTGGCCGCCGATATAGGTGTAGCCGAGCGACATGTTCCAGGGCTCGTAGGAAATCAGTTTTTCCTGGACCTTGGTGCCATTGGCGCGGGTGAGTTCGCGAATGGCGCCTTCCTCGCGGTTCTTGCCGAGGATGATCTTGCTCTCCACGATGACCGGCAGCCAGCGCGGCAATCCGTTGAAGTCGCTGACGACGTCCCATACGACTTCGGGCGGTGCGTTGATCACGATGGAATGCTCGATCTTCAATTCGGGCGCCTCGGCGGCAAGCAGCGGCGCCGCCGTTACGGCCAGCAGCAATGACAGAAGTCCCTTGGCCAGTTTCATATTATTTTCTCCATTTATATCGGTGCGTGGATGGTTCATGCCGGTCTTGAGGCCGGCCGCTGCTGCGGGCCGGCAGACCGTCCGGCACGCAGAGGGACAAAAGCCTACCGCAATCGACCGAGTGCCGCGACCCCGTCGAGGGCCCCGCTGTTCCGATCCGCAGAATCCGTCCACGGGTTCCCCGCGCCTGTGCAGCGCAGCGTTATCCGGCGAAAGGCTTGTGCTAGCATCGGTTTCCCTGTTGTCCGCCGGAAAAACACCACATGAATGCTGCACTGAGCGCCGACGAACTTGCGCATTTCCACGAGCACGGTTACGTCTTTCCCAGCTATCGTCTGCCCGATCCGCTGCTGCACCGCCTGCGCGACAGCCTCGACCGGCTGCTGGCTTCGTATACCGATGTCGCCCAGGAAGATCTTGCCAATCCGCACATGCTTCCGCCCACCAGCGGACCGGACATGAATCCGTTCATGGCTGCCGCGCGGCATCCCGTCGTGCTGGACATGATGGAGCAGATCATCGGGCCGGACATCATGCTGTGGATCAGCCGCATCCTGTGCAAGCCGCCGGTCAAGGGCAGGGAAGTGCCCTGGCACCAGGACGGGGAATACTGGCCGATGCGCCCGCTGGCGACCTGCTCGGTCTGGATTGCAATCGATCCGGTGTCCACTGCGAACGGCTGCATGCGTTTCATCCCGGACTCGCACAAGCGCAAGGAACTGTACAAGCACCATGTCAGCGACCGCAAGGACCTGGTGCTCAATCTCGAACTCGATCGCGACCAGTTCGACGAAGCGAAGGCGGTCAACGTCGAACTCGAACCCGGCCAGATGTCCCTGCACGACGTGCGCATGATTCACGGGTCGCTCGCCAATACCTCGGGCCAGCGCCGCGCGGCGCTGATCATGCGCTACATGCCGGCGACTTCGCATTACGACCGTTCGCTGCGCGACCAGCGCCGCGACAAATCGCCGTTCAATATCTACGACCAGCCGCTGTGGCTGATGCGCGGGGAAGACAAGTCGGCGAAGAACGATTTCGTCCACGGCCATGATATCTGGCAGAAGCGCTACGCCAGCGGACTCGGTGTGGGGTCGGGGAGTGCCGGTTGAGAGAAGCCGTGACGAACGTGACGGCGTGACGGTCGTGACGAAGATCGAAAAAAGTGCTGCGTGCTGCGTACCGGGTGCTGCGAGAGAAGCATGGGTGCTTCTGCCTTTTCGCTTCGCTTTGATACTAGGCTCTAAGTAATGAGGCTTGTCTCCTCAGCACCCAGTACGCAGCACCCGGCACCGCCGTTTCCCGTCACGACCGTCACGTTCGTCACGGCACCTCCATGAATCTCGCCAACTTCCTCGCCCGTTCCGCACGCACATTCCCTGACAATCCCGCCGTCTCACAGGGCGAAAACGTCTGGATCTCCTATGGCAATCTGATGCGGCGGGTCGCTGCGATGGCGGCGGGTTTGCGCCATTCGCTGGGTCTGGTTCCCGGCGATTGCGTCGCGCTGGCGATGGGTAATTGTCCCCAGTATGTCGAGCTCTGGTATGCGGCCTGGTATGCGGGACTGACGACGGTACCGATGAACGCCAAGCTCCATCCGAAGGAGCTCGAATTCATCCTGCAAAATTCCGGCGCCAGGGTTTGCTTCGCGTCGTCCGAGCTTGCGCCACCGCTGGAAGCGCTGCGCGGCAATCTTCCGATGCTCGAACGCGTGATCGAGATCGTCTCGAGCGACTACACGGCGCTATACCGCGCGGAACCGGATCTGGCGATGAGCGAATCGGCGCCGGACGACGTGGCGTGGCTGTTCTATACCAGCGGCACGACCGGGCGCCCGAAGGGCGTGATGATCACGCATCGCAATCTGGTATGCATGTCGCTTTCCTACTTCGCTGCCGTCGACAGCATCGCCCCGGGCGATTGCGTACTGCACGCCGCGCCGATGTCGCATGGATCGGGAGTGTACAATTTTCCCCACATGCTGGCCGGGGCAAACCAGGTGATTCCGGAAAGCGGACATTTCGAGCCGGCGGAAATATTCCAGCTCTGCCGGCGCTGGAGCGGCGTGACGATGTTCGCTGCGCCGACCATGGTGCATCGCCTGGTCGCGCATACGCGTACACACGCTCCCGCGCTCGATGGGTTGAAAACCATCGTCTACGGCGGCGGTCCGATGTACCTGCAGGACATCAAGAGCGCACTGGATACGATGGGGCCGCGCTTTGCGCAGATCTACGGGCAGGGTGAATCGCCGATGACGATTACCGCGCTGTCGAAATTCCATATCGGCGGGCGCAACCACCCGCGCTACGAAGAACGGCTGGTCTCCGTCGGCGTTGCCCAGCCGCCCGTGGAAGTCCGCGTCGCCGACTCGCAGGACCGGGCGCTGCCGGCCGGCGAGATCGGCGAAATCCTGGTACGCGGCGACACCGTCATGCGCGGCTACTGGCGCAATCCGGACGCCAGCATCGAGACGTTGCGCAACGGCTGGCTGCACACCGGTGACGTCGGGTCGTTCGATGCAGACGGTTTCCTGACGTTGCGCGATCGCTCCAAGGACATGATCATCAGCGGCGGCTCCAACATCTATCCACGCGAAGTCGAGGAAGTCCTGCTGCGGCATCCCGCGGTCAGCGAAGTCTCGGTGGTCGGCCGGCCGCATGCGGAATGGGGTGAGGAAGTGATCGCCTTCGTGGTCGTGCATGACGGATCCATGGTTCGCGAGCAGGAACTCGATGCGCTGTGCCTCGACCACATCGCGCGCTTCAAGCGACCGAAGAGCTATCGCTTCGTGTCCGACCTGCCGAAGAACAACTACGGCAAGGTCTTGAAGACGGAATTGCGCGCACAACTTGAAGGTGAACAGTAATCGGTGAACTGTGAACTGTTCCTAAGGCCGGAGGCTCAAATCACCGTTCACCGTTCACCGTTCACCGTTCACCGTTCACGTATTACGTGCTTACCCTGTTGCGCCCCGCGCCTTTGGCCCGGTACAACGCCTCGTCGGCAAGGCGGATCACCGCCTCAGGTGTTTCCTGCAACTCGGTACGCTGCGCAACGCCGATACTCACGGCGACCGACAACATTTCCGCACGATTCGACCGCAGCGGAGGCGCATCGGGATGTGCCAGCGCGAAAGCGGATTTGGTCATCGTGCGCCGGTCCTGGTCCCGTCGCGCTTCGTTGCGCCGCTGCTGCTCGGTGCGCACTGACATTTTGTAGTCTTCGATGTTTTTCCGGAGCGTTTCCAGGTGGGGCAGGGCCTCTTCCAGT
>DASWEZ010000081.1:0-14874 GCA_036394495.1 Burkholderiales bacterium | reverse complement strand
CGTTCTCTGCGGCGGCAGATGCCGCAGCAGCGGCACCCGCAACAGCCGCCGCGCCTGCAGCGGATTGGCCCGCGGCGTAACGGGAGTTCTCCGGATCGACTTGATAGCCGAGGGCGACCGCCTGGTCCCAGATTTCGCCCGAGCCGCCGGTGGCCTGTTGCAGATCGCGCGCCACCTTTTCGAACGACTTCGCGTCCTTGCGGTTGGCGTAAATCTGCAATAACTTCAGATAAATTTCGTGGCGCTTCGGAGAGTTCTCGAGCGCTTCCTTGAGTAACTCCTCGGCCTGCGCGTCACGGCCGTAGGCAAGGAAGATTTCGGCTTCGGCTACGGGATCGACCTCGTCGGACGTTTCTTTTTCTGCTGCGGAACCTGAGTCGACTTTACCGGCAACGCCGGCGGCTACGACGGATGCAACCCCCGGACCTTCGGCAAAAACCCTCGCAGGGCCAGATTCTTCGGCGTCGGACTTCGATTCGCGCCGACGCTTGACGGCGCGCACAGCCAGCGCGCCGATGATGATCAATACGCCAATCGCCGCACCGAGATAGGCGGGCTGGTCGAGCACCTGGTCCATCAGGCTGGGTTCGGGAGCCGGGATGGGAGCTGTTTTGGCGGGAGCCGGCTTCGGTTGCACCGGTGCGGGTTGCGCGGGCGCCGGGGCACTCGCGCTCTTCGGCGCGGCAGGCGCCGGGGTGGCGGGTGCCGGGGTCGCGGGCTTTACTTCGGGTGCCGGCGTGGTCGGGGGCACCGGTGTCACAGGCGCCGCCGCCTGCGGGGCGAGCTTTGGCGGAGCGGCCTGCGGTGTCGGGGTGGCGGCGGGCGGCGTGGCAGCGGGCTTTTGCAGCTCCGCCATGCCCTTGTTCTTCATTTCCAGCAGGGACTGCAGATCCTTGATCTGCTTTTCCAGCTTGGCAACGCGATCGGCGGATTCCTTCACGGCCTTGTCGCGCGCCACGACTTCTTCTTCCAGCGCATGAACGCGCGCCGCGGATTTCGCGTCACCACCGGCGGTGGCGGCTGGCTCGTTCTTCGACAGTTTCAGGACTTCCTTCGGCTGCTCTTTCGCGGCTGCGGCCTTGTCCTCGACGGTAGTGCCCACTTTTCCGGAGGCGGCCTGCTGCGCCGGCTCTTCCGCTGGAACTGCCTGACCTGCAGATGCTGCCAATTGGTCCCGGTAGGCGCGCCAGTCGCGCGCTTGCAGTTTTACTTCCTTGCGGGCATCGACTTCGGAAATGCCGGCGAACTGGTCGGCCGTGGGCAACTGGAGAATCTTGCCGGTCTTCAACCGGTTCATGTTCTTGCCGGAGAACGCGTCGGGATTGTTGCGCGTCAGCAGAACCAGCATCTGCTCGAGGCTCACATCCGCGGGCTTGGTCGCACTGGCGATCTTGCCCAGCGTATCGCCGCTCTTGACCGGACCGTAGGCATCGGCGGCGGATTGAGCGGAACTGGGCAACGAACTGCCTTCACCGAGCAGGGTCGGCTGGGAACCGCCGATGGTTTCCACCGGGGCTGCCGGTGCGGGCGTCGGCGCGGCAGGCGCTTCAGCGGCCGGCTCCGCCGTAGTGGTTGTGGCGGCCTCCCCGGTTTTGGCTGCCTCGGGCGGCACGCCTTCAGCACTCGGTGGCGGTATCGGTTCCGGTTTGGCCTTGGGCTCGACGGGGGCGGCACGGACTTCGGCTGCGGCAGCCTTCTGTTTTTCGCGTTCCGCAATGATGGCGGGCGGATCGAGCAGCGCAGTGAATTCCCGGCTGATGCGGCCGGAGGACCATGTCAACTCGATAAGCAGGTCGACGAAAGGCTCGGTGACCGGCTGACTCGAGGTGAGCCGCACATAGGGTTCGCCGCCGGCACGCTTTTCAAGGCTGACCTTGACGCCTGCGATCAGGCTCGAATAAGACAGGCCCGCTCGTTCAAATGCCTCCTGGCTGGCCAGACGTACGGCAAGCGAACCGATCTCATTTTTTTCGGCGACGAGCTCGACCTCCGCCTTGAGCGGTTCGCCGAGCGCCGACATGACGTTAAGCTTGCCGAGACCTGCCGCATGTGAAACTGCGCAGACCGACAGCAACGACGCGGCGACTATCCACGCGCGAAGAGACGTGATGCCCAAAGCGCCCACCCTGATCGATTTTTGTTTGAGGTAATTAAAATAACATCATGGATTTAGAGATGCAAGCTCATCTTTCGCCTCACATTCTCCGCCAAACCCGGACTTTTTAAGATCTTACGGACGTAAAACCCAGGTATTGCCCTCAGCGCTCGAGCAGAATGCGCAGCATCCGGCGCAGCGGTTCGGCTGCGCCCCATAGCAACTGATCGCCTACCGTAAATGCCGTCAGATAGTCGCCGCCCATGGGCAACTTGCGCAGTCGGCCTATCGGTACCGCGAGGGTGCCGGTGACGGCGGACGGCGTCAACTCCCCAATCGACGATTCCTTCCGGTTGGAAATCACTTTTACCCATTGATTGGCGGCGGCAAGCGTGGCTTCGATCTCTTCCATCGGCAGATTGCGCCTGAGTTTGATCGTCAGGGCCTGGCTGTGGCAGCGCATGGCACCGATACGAACGCACACGCCATCCATCGGAATGGGATTCGACTCGCGGCCCAGTATCTTGTTGCCCTCGGCCTGGGCCTTCCATTCTTCCCTGCTCTGGCCGTTGCCAAGATCCTTGTCTATCCATGGAATCAGGCTGCCCGCCAATGGCACGCCGAAATGCTCGGTCGCAAATGTGCCGCTGCGCTGCGCATCGGATACCTTCCGGTCGATCTCGAGGATCGAGGAAACCGGATCGTCCAGCAACGATTTCACCGCGCCGTGCAGCTGCCCCATCTGCGACAGCAACTCGCGCATGTTCTGCGCGCCGGCGCCGGAAGCGGCCTGATAAGTCATCGCGGTGACCCATTCCACGAGCCCGGCCTTGAACAGGCCGTGCATGCCCATCAGCATGAGGCTCACGGTGCAATTGCCGCCGATGAAATTCTTTCCGCCCTGCGCGAGCGCGGCGTCGATCACGTCGCGATTGACCGGGTCGAGGATGATCACGGCATCCTTCTGCATGCGCAGCGCAGAGGCTGCGTCGATCCAGTAGCCGCCCCATCCTTGCGCGCGCAACTGCGGATAAATTTCGTTGGTGTAGTCGCCACCTTGGGCTGAGATGATGATCTCCATCGCCTTCAGTTCCCTGAGGTCGCGGGCATCCTTCAACTCGGAAACGGCCTTGCCAATCGCAGGAGCCTTGCCACCCACCTGCGACGTGGTGAAGAACACCGGATCGACATGGTCGAAATCGCCTTCCTGCTGCATGCGCTGCATCAGCACGGATCCGACCATGCCCCGCCAACCTACCAAGCCCACTCGTCTCATCTCAATCCCCAAATGTCAGCAAACAGTGAGCGGTAAACGGTGAACGGAAAAAACCGCCCGGGCTTCAAACCGTTCACCGTTTATGGCTATCGGCCGGCATCCCCTTGTGGGGCGCTGTTCACTGTTCACGCGTGTAATGCCGCAACCACTGCTTCACCCATCTCTTCGGTGCCGACCTTTTTCATGCCTGCCTCGTGAATGTCGGCCGTGCGCAGGCCTTGTTTGAGCACGCGCTTGACGGCTGACTCGATGCGCGCGGCAGCCGTTTCTTCCCCAAACGTATATCGCATCATCATCGCCGTCGACAGGATGGTCGCCAGCGGATTGGCCAGGTTGCGGCCGGCGATGTCGGGCGCGGAGCCGTGGATCGGCTCGTACAATCCCTTGTTGTCCGCGTTCAGCGACGCCGACGGGAGCATGCCGATCGATCCCGTCAGCATCGATGCTTCGTCGGAAAGAATGTCGCCGAACATGTTGCCCGTCAGGATCACATCGAACTGCTTGGGCGCGCGCACCAGTTGCATGGCCGCGTTGTCCACGTACATGTGCGACAGCTCGACGTCGGGATAATCCTTGGCCACCTCGATCACCACCTCGCGCCACAGGATGCTGGTATCGAGCACGTTGGCCTTGTCCACCGAGCAGAGTTTGTGGCCGCGCTTGCGCGCGATGTCGAACCCGACGTGCGCAATGCGGCGGATTTCCGATTCGCTGTACTTCATCGTGTCGAAACCCTCGCGCTCGCCGTTGTCGGTCTTGCGGGTGCCGCGCGGCTGCCCGAAATAGATGTCGCCCGTCAGTTCGCGCAGGATCATGATGTCGAGCCCGGCGACGATCTCGGTTTTCAGTGACGACGCGTTGGCCAGTTCCTCGTACAGCAGCGCCGGGCGCAGGTTGGCGAACAGACCGAGTTCCTTGCGGATGCGCAGCAGCCCCTGCTCCGGACGCATCGGCCTCGGCAGCGTGTCATACCTGGGGCCGCCGACCGCACCCAGCAGCACGGCATCCGATGCCTTCGCCAGTGCCAACGTCTTGGCCGGCAGCGGATCCTGGGCGGCGTCATACCCGGCGCCGCCGATCGGCGCCTCTTCCATTTCGATGTTCACGCCGTCGCGCGCCAGGCTCTTCAGTACCTTCACCGCCTGCTTGACGATTTCAGGACCGATCCCGTCGCCGGGCAATACTGCGATTTTCATGTTTCGTTCTCTCAAAAAAACAACCGGGGCATCACTATCTGCCCCGGCCGGTGTTTTCAATTGTAATGCGTCAACTGAACAGCCAGGGTTGTTCGATGCGGCGTTTAGTCTCGAACGTCTTGATCTCGACGGCATGCTGCAGCGTGATTCCGATCTCGTCCAGACCGTTCAGCAGGCTGTGCTTGCGAAAGGCGTCCACCTCGAAGCCGAACACGTGACTGCCATCGGGATAGGCGACGGTCTGGGCGCCAAGGTCGACGACCAGGCGGAAGCCCGGAAACGCCGCGACGTCATGGAATATCCGGTCCACCCGGGTTTCCGGCAGCACGATCGGCAACAAGCCGTTCTTGAAACAGTTGTTGTAGAAGATGTCGGCGTAACTCGGCGCGATCAGCGCGCGGAAACCATAGTCGTCGAGCGCCCAGGGCGCGTGCTCGCGCGAAGAGCCGCAACCGAAATTCTTGCGCGTCACCAGGATATTCGCGCCCTTGTAGCGCGGCTGGTTCAGCACGAAATCGGGGTTGGGCTTGCGCCCTGCCGTGTCCATGCCCGGCTCGCCATGATCGAGATATCGCCAGGCGTCGAACAGATTGACGCCGAAACCGGAGCGCTTGATCGACTTCAGGAACTGCTTCGGAATGATCGCGTCGGTATCGACGTTGGCCCGATCCAGCGGGGCGACAAGGCCTTCGAGGCGGATAAATTTCTGCATGGTCACTTCTTCTCCTCGGCCTTCTTTTCTATCTTGGCGCCAATCTGCTTCAAATCCTTGCCGAATCCTTCCACTGTATTGCATCCGGACAACGCGAGCGTCCCCAGCGTCAAGAACAGGACCACAACACGATCAATCATGGTGGCGCCTCGATTCCATTCCTAGAAACCCGCGCGCACGTCGACGAAACGGCCGGCGATCGCCGCCCCGGCAGCCATCGCCGGACTGACCAGGTGGGTGCGTCCGCCCGCGCCCTGACGCCCCTCGAAATTGCGGTTCGACGTCGACGCGCAACGCTCGCCCGGCTCCAGGCGATCATCGTTCATCGCCAGGCACATCGAACAGCCGGGCTGGCGCCACTCGAAGCCGGCGGCGACGAAAATCTTGTCGAGCCCTTCCCTCTCCGCCTGCGCCTTGACCAGGCCGGAACCCGGCACGACCATCGCCAGCCTCACGTTCGATGCGACCCGCCGGCCGCGCACGACATGGGCCGCGGCCCGCAAGTCTTCGATGCGCGAGTTGGTGCAGGAACCGATGAACACCTTGTCGATGCGGATGTCGGTGATTTGCGTGTTCGGCTCGAGTCCCATGTAAGTCAGCGCGCGCTCCATGCCTTCGCGCTTGGTCTCGTCCTTTTCCTTCTCCGGGTCGGGCACGCGGCCATCGACCGCCACCACCATTTCCGGTGAAGTTCCCCAGGTGACCTGCGGCTTGATTTCGCGCGCGTCCATGCGCACGACGAAATCGAAACGCGCATGCTCGTCGCTTTTCAGCGTGCGCCAGTGCGCCACCGCGTTGTCCCACAGGTCGCCCTTGGGCGCGAAGGTGCGCCCGCGCAGATATTCGATGGTCGTGTCGTCGACGGCGACCATTCCCGCCCGCGCACCAGCCTCGATGGCCATGTTGCACAGGGTCATACGCCCTTCCATCGACAGCGCGCGAATGGCACTGCCGCCGAATTCGACGGCGTAGCCGGTACCGCCCGCCGTGCCGATTTTTCCGATCACGGCCAACGCAATGTCTTTCGCGGTCACTCCTCGACCCGGCGGGCCGTTGACCTCGATCAGCATGCCCTTCATTTTCTTCTGCACCAGGCATTGCGTGGCGAGCACATGTTCGACCTCGGAAGTGCCGATGCCGTGCGCCAGGCAGCCGAACGCGCCATGGGTGCTGGTATGCGAATCGCCGCAGACGACCGTCATCCCGGGCAAGGTTGCACCCTGCTCCGGCCCGATGACGTGCACGATGCCCTGACGCTTGTCGAGGAAGGGGAAATAGACCTTGGCACCGAATTCCTTCATGTTCGCGTCCAGGGTTTCGACCTGCAGGCGCGAGATCGGATCCTTGATGCCCTGTTCCCAATGCTGGGTCGGCGTGTTGTGGTCGGCCGTGGCGACGACCGAATCCATGCGCCAGGGCTTGCGTCCGGCAAGCTTCAGCCCTTCGAAAGCCTGCGGGCTGGTGACTTCATGCACCAGGTGGCGATCGATGTAGATCAGCGCGGTGCCGTCGGGTTCCTGACGCACCAGATGGCTGGACCACAGTTTGTCGTAGAGCGTTTGCGGATTCATTGGGTGACTCGAAGCGAACGGAAATTATGACACAAGCCGCAGGCCGGACGGCAGCGGCCGCACGCTAGGAACCGGGTCGGAACGGCAGGGAAATCGGTTTCCAGGCCACCACGATCAGGGCGAACAGGGCGGCGATGGCGGCAAAAGTGAAAGTCCATTCCGAACCCAGGGTCTCCCAGGAGTAGCCGGCCATCAGCGTGCCCAGCGTGCCGCCGAGGCCGTACCCCAGGCTCGTGTAGATCGCCTGGCCGCGCGCCTGGTTACGGCCGCGGAAAATCTGATGCATCATCGCCACGCCAGCGGAATGGAAAGCGCCGAAAGTGACGGCGTGCAACAACTGCGCGGCCAGCAGGATCGTCAGCGACCCGACTCCCCAGGCGATCATCAGCAGGCGCACGAAGGCGCAACCGAAACTGAACAGGAGGATCTGGTTCAGGCTGTAGGCGCGCATCAGCCGCGGCAGCAGCACGAAGAGTCCGATTTCCGCGATCACGCCCAGCGACCACAGCCATCCGACCGCTTTTTTCGTATAGCCGGCCTCGACCAGGTGGATCGAATAAAAGGCGTTGTAAGGACCATGGGCGACCTGCATGAGGAAAAAACCGGCCATCAGCGCGATCACTTCGGGGCGCTTGACGATGCTGAGGATGGACGCGTGTTCCGCGTGATGCGACGCCTCGCGATCCCGCGGCAGGAAAAAAGTGCTGGTCGCCATGAATACCAGCAGTGTGAGTACGATTGGGGCGAGCGCGCGGACGCCGAAGAAATCGAGCAGATAACCACAGAGGATCACCACCGCGACGAAGCCGACCGAGCCCCACAACCTGACGCGCCCATAGGCGCCCACGCGGGCGCCCACCAGGCTCAAGGTCGCGGATTCCGCGAGCGGCAACACGCCGCACCAGAATACGTTCAGCAGCAATAGCGCGGTGAACATCCAGGCGAAGCCGTGGTTAAAGAACACGGCAACGAACACCACCGCGGTGCCCACGGCGGTCAGCCGGATCAACTGACCGCGGGCATGATAGTGGTCGGACAGCCAGCCCCACAGATTCGGCCCGAATATCCGCGCCACCGGATTGACTGCCAGCAGCATCCCGATTTCCGCCGCGGAATAGCCCAGCGATTTGAGATAGAGCGCGAAATAAGGCGCGAACGCGCCGATGAAGGCGAAATAGCAGAAATAAAAGCTGGACAGCCGTTGATAGAATGATCCGCGAACCATGCCGTCGCTACTCAGTGCTTCGATCGATTTCGCGGTCCTGCCACCAGCGCCATGCCAGCCAGCCCCATACGATCAACATCCCGATCCAGGCCAGGACGGAGACGAAGCCGGCGATGGCGGTATCCCGATGCAACACGTGCCAGCGCGAAAAAATCTCGGTCCAGTCGTGCTCGCCGTTGCCTACCAGCGGCAGTACCTGCTCGCGCGCGTCCGCCATGTAGCGCGCGATATTCCAGAGGTTTTCGATGCCCCAAGCCGCGCACAAGGCAAACGACAACGCTTCGCGCCGCCACCAGAAGGTTGCCGTTGCGACTACCGGGAATACCAGCTGGCCGAGCGTGCCGCCGTAAACCGTGATGCGTTCGCCGAACAGCAGGCCGAAAAACGGATGGCCGGCCTCGTGAAATACGAGATTGGCGCTGTCCAGGACATAGACCCAACGTTCTCCCGTGTTGGCGAGATAGCAGGCGCCGGCCACCAGTAGCGAAGAGACGATGAAGGCGGGCGTGCCGACCGGACGCCATTCCTGCTCGTGGACTTCGACTACGCGATCAAGCCAGGACACGAGATTGGGTGATCAGGCTTCGTCGGGATCGGGATCGTTGGCCGCGGGCGCATTTTTGCCTGCCGTGCCAGCAGGGGCCTGCGCCGCAATTCTGGGCGTTATGGTGCGCACGTCGGCGTTCTGCGCGCGATGGCGCAGCGCGTGGTCCATCAGCACCAGCGCCAGCATCGCTTCGGCAATCGGTGTCGCGCGGATGCCCACACAGGGATCGTGGCGGCCCGTGGTTTCGACGATCGTTGGCGCACCGTACTTGTCGATGGAGCGGCGCGGCAGCCGGATGCTCGACGTCGGCTTCACGGCGATATTCACGACGATGTCCTGGCCGGTGGAAATCCCGCCGAGGATGCCGCCGGCGTTATTGGACAGGAAGCCTTGCGGCGTCATTTCATCGCCGTGTTCGGTACCCTTCTGTTCGATCGACGCAAAGCCGGCGCCGATTTCCACGCCCTTGACCGCATTGATCCCCATCATCGCGTAGGCGATGTCGGAATCGAGCTTGTCGTAAACCGGCTCACCCCAGCCTACCGGCACGGCGGTCGCAACGGCGGTAATGCGCGCGCCGCAGGAGTCGCCGGACTTGCGCAGCTTGTCCATGAATTCCTCCAGTTGCGGGACGATGCCCGGATCGGGAGAAAAGAACGGATTCTGGTCGACCGACTCCCAGGTCTTGAAATCAATCCGGATCGGGCCGAGCTGCGACATGTAGCCGCGGATCTCCACGCCGTGATGCTCGCGCAGCCATTTGCGGGCAACGGCCGCGGCGGCCACCCGCACGGCCGTTTCCCGGGCCGACTGGCGCCCGCCGCCGCGAAAATCGCGGATGCCGTATTTCTGCCAGTACGTGTAGTCGGCGTGGCCGGGGCGAAAGGTTTCGGCGATCTTGCCGTAATCCTTGCTGCGCTGGTCTTCGTTGCGGATCAGCAGGGCAATCGGCGTTCCGGTGGTGTGGCCTTCGAACACACCGGACAGGATTTCCACCGTGTCGGGTTCGCGGCGCTGCGTGACATGGCGGGACGTACCGGGCTTGCGGCGATCGAGGTCTTTCTGGATGTCGGCCTCGGAAAGCGCGAGTCCGGGTGGACATCCGTCCACGACGCAGCCGATCGCGGGTCCGTGGCTTTCCCCGAAAGAAGTGACGCAGAATAACTTTCCGAGGGTATTGCCGGACATGCTGAAAGTCGCAAGATTGGGTGATGAAGTTTATCATAGGGTCCTTTACGCCCTTGCGGCGTCCGTTTTTTCACGCGAGACATCATCGATGCGCCAGTACCTGGATTTGATGCGCCATATCCTCGAGCACGGCACCCGCAAGGACGACCGCACGGGCACCGGCACCCTGAGCGTCTTCGGACCGCAGTTGCGCTTCGATCTGCAGGCCGGATTTCCGTTGCTGACGACGAAGAAAGTCCACCTGAAGTCGATCATCCACGAACTGCTGTGGTTCCTGAAGGGCGAAACCAACACGCGCTACCTCAAGGAAAACGGCGTGAGCATCTGGGACGAGTGGGCCGACGAAAACGGCGAGCTCGGCCCGGTCTACGGCTACCAGTGGCGTTCCTGGCCGGCAGCGGACGGAAGCCATATCGACCAGATCACAAAAGTAATCGCGGACATCAAGAACAATCCGAACTCGCGGCGCCTGATCGTCTCCGCATGGAATGTTTCCGACCTCGACAAGATGGCGTTGATGCCGTGCCATGCTTTTTTCCAGTTCTACGTGGCCGATGGAAAACTGTCCTGCCAGCTCTATCAGCGCAGTGCCGACCTGTTCCTCGGTGTGCCGTTCAACATCGCTTCCTACGCGCTTCTGACACTGATGGTGGCGCAGGTTTGCGGACTGAAACCCGGCGAATTCGTGCACGCGCTAGGCGACACTCACCTTTACCTGAATCACCTCGAACAAGCGCGTGAACAGCTCTCGCGCCAGCCGCGCAAGCTGCCTGCCATGAAGCTCAATCCCGCGATCCGGAACATCTTCGATTTCAAATACGAAGATTTCACGCTCGAAGCCTACGATCCCCACCCCGCGATCAAGGCGCCGGTTGCGGTTTGACCGTCACACGTGAGCAGCAAACCGCAAGGGCCGAAGCCCCGAATTTCCATCATCGTTGCAATGGCGAAGAACCGCGTCATCGGCGCAAATAACGCGCTGCCATGGCATCTGTCGGTCGACCTCAGGCGCTTCAAGGCACTGACCATGGGGCATCACATCATCATGGGGAGGAAGACCTTTGAGTCGATCGGCAGACCTTTACCAGGGAGGATAATCTTGGTGATTTCTCGGAATCCCAAATACCGGGCAGTTGGCGTGAAGGTCGTCCACAGTCTCCCAGCAGCATTGTCCGCGACCGAGGACGACAACGAAGTTTTCATCGTCGGCGGAGAGCAGATCTATCGCGAATCGATGCTCATTGCCAACCGCATCTACCTTACTGAGATCGAAAAGGAGTTCCAAGGCGACAGCTTCTTTCCTCCATTGGCGGCCGATACTTGGCGCGCCCTTGGTCGCGAGACACACCAGGATTCCGCGACGGGACTGTCATACGCCTTTGTCACCTACGAGCGCATGGAGTAGCGCTCGGGATTATTGTTCGTACAAGTCAGCTTCGTCGCGTCGGGATTCGAGCAACTTTGAAACTCGTGGGCTGCTTGCGGGATAGGTACGTATCGAGCATCACCTCATAAGCGACCTCCAAGTGTCTCACTTGCCTTTCCGTGCCGAACAGTGGCGTTGCATTGCGATTGTCTCGAAGCCTGGCTTTGATCGCCTCTAACTTATCCGGATTGGTTGCCAATTCAAACGCTTTGTTTTCGTAGTCTGTCAAGTCGAGGGCAATGCCCTCCGGAAGCCCGATTGCAGTCAAAAGGCTCGCGGCGACACGCGAAGCGAGTTTTTCTCCCGGGCACGTGATAACCGGCAAACCAGCCCACAGCGCGTCGCACGCTGTCGTCATCGCGTTAAAAATCAAGGTGTCCAGGAACAAATCGGCAAGTCGAAAGCGCGCGCGATATCGTTCGCGGGATTCAAAGGGCGCAAACTTCAATCGATCGGGAGACACACCTCGACTCTCTGCCTCCCGCTGCAGATTGGAGATGGCGATCGGATTCCACCCTTGCAGCCAAAGCACGCTTTCCGGGACACGCCTTAACAATCGCATCCAAACATCAAAAATGTCGGGATCGATCTTGTAGTAGTTATGAAAACAACAGAACACAATCGCCTGGTCGGGAATACCGTAGTCCGCACGTGCAACCTCAACCTCGGCCAGCTTCTCGGAATTGTCGTATATGTAAAACGTATCGGGAAGAAAGACAAACTTTTCATCCCAGCAACTTGCATTCTCCTCTGGGGTCACGATGGGATCCGTCAATCGATACTGCATGTATTCCGCTCCCAGCGTTCCGGGGAACCCGAGGTAACTCACCTGAATCGGCGCCGGTCGGTACGCAAAGATTCCTGGCCTTGAGAACGCGGTATAGCCTCCCAGATCCACGAGTATGCTGACCCCATCCACATTTATTAATCCTGCAATCTCGTTATCGGCCAAATGCGCAGCATCACGAAAATATTCCACGGCGGATTCAATCTTCGAACGAATCTGACTGCCGTCGCCCCCATGAATCGAATAGCAGAAGATCTCAAATTTCTCCCGGTCGTGAAGGCGAAAGATAGGAAATGTGAGATAAGCGTTAAGATGCTGCCGAAAATCCGGAGATACATAGCCCACTCGAATCCGGCCGGAATGTTTGCGGTAGCTGTACGGAGCTCGCTCAATCCGTGCAGCTTCAGCAGAGGCTCTCCTCGCAATGCTGCGCGCAATATCTCGCTGCACTTCCGCCGACACCGGCAGAGACAAAGCGTTGTAGGCCAGAGCAGTATCGTTCAAACCATCTCTCTGGACTATCTGCCTCACCAAACGCTCGTAATCCGCAAGAAACGTCTTCCTTCCGGTCCAGTCGCAGTGATTGAAATGCTCCCAACCTCGAGCAAGATAGATCAAGGCGGGATCGAAGCGGTCGCCGGGAAACGTGGGCGCGGTCTGATACAGGTTGACGAATTTGTCCAGCGCCGACGGCTCAAGTTTCCTTACGCAGTCGAATACGATTTGCGCCTCGACTAGCCTTCCCATCTCCGACATTGCCAGGCCGCGATCTATCATCGCCTTGACGTGGTTGGGATCCAGCTTCAACGCCTTTTCGCAAGCCGCCAGCGCTTCGCCAGGCCGAAGCAACGCCAGCAAAACCTCAGCGCAATTGAAGTGGGCGTCCGCAAGATTCGGATGAAGTTTGACTACGCGCAGATTGTGTTCCAGTGCATCGTCGAGTCTGCGCAGTCGCAGCAGCACACCGCCCCTGTTTATCAAAGCCGGAAACCAGCCCGGATGGACCTTCAAGGCCCGTTCGTAGGAGTTGAGGGCAAGCTGAAGATCTCCTGCAAGCTCCTGAAGTATCCCTGTGTTGGTAAGGAGTTGAGGGTCGTTCGGTGACTCCTTCAAGAGTTTCTCGACGATCTCCAAAGACTCTTTATGTCTGCCTAACTGGGAAAGAACCGTTGCTTTCGCATTCCATGCCTGCATGAAAAGCGGGGACAACTCGATTGCGCGGGAGAATGCATGCAATGCTTCGGCCAGTCTTCCGAGTTGATGATAAGTTGCACCAGAAAGAAACCACGCTTGATCCGAACCGGGAAAGTGGCTGCCAGTTATATCCGCCAGGTCACTTGCCTCCCCGAGACGCCCCTCGCTAATCAGGGCCAACAAGGATTGCACATGGGTTTCAAGTTCGTTCATGGAGAGGTCGAAGTTGCTGCGCCCGCGTGGCGTTGTACACTAATTCCATTCGGAGCCGCATTGCCCATGGTGTCGACCGCCAAGCACATTCATCTAATTAATCCGTTCATCGATCCGTACGGCGGAAGCGAGCAACGAACGCTGGCGTTGTTCGATCTGCTTTCTTCGCAGACAACGGTAACACTATGGTGTGAAGGAACACCTCATGACGCTTTCTCCCAATTTCCCATTCGACTCATCAAGCCCTTCGCGAAGCAGTACCCGGTGCAGGGAACCATCGTGCTCGTCGGAGCCTATTTCCGCGCCGGGTCGTGGATTGCCCATGCCAACGCCAGACGGGTCATCCAAATTTACAACACATACGCCCATGAGCAGCTTTATACCGCCCTGCGATATTACAGAGATTTGGGCATAGAACTCGTTGAACTCGTGTTTGCTTCGCGCGCATTGAAGGATGCGTGTTGCCTCGAGGGAATCGTGCAAACTTCCCCAATTGATTTGGGCCATTTCGCGCCGTCGCAGGCAATAACAACAAGCCGCACACCGCGGCCATTTACAGTCGGTAGATTGAGCCGAGACATAGGCTCTAAGCACCACCCGTCCGATCCGGGAATTTATCGCGAGCTGGTCCAGGCTGGCTGCAACGTCCGGATCATGGGAGGAACATGTTTGCGGGGTGCCCTGGGAGACCACCCTCGAATCGAACTATTGCCTGCCGGCGCCGAGCAGCCTGAGGTTTTTCTGCGCAGCCTGGATTGTTTTCTATACCGTACCAGCGACGACTGGCACGAGTCCTTTGGACGCGTGGTAATGGAGGCGATGGCTTGCCGCCTACCCGTTGTAGTGCACCGTGCCGGGGATTATTCGGAATACGTGGAACATGGCAAAACTGGTTTTCTGTTCCAGTCCGACCAAGATGCTGTTGGCACGGTATTGCTTCTCAAGAACAATCACGGTCTCAGAGCGACCATCGGCGATGCGGCCGTCGCTAGCGCGAAAACTATGATGGAAGGAGTCGCGAACGCCATTCACAGCTACTACCTTGCCTAGCCGTCAAACCCTGCTCGGTTGAGATCCGACAGATTCAATCAGCCGCTCTGAGTATTCCCGGAGTTGTAGCAAACGCGCCTGAATTCTCTGGCTTAGGGATTCTTGGTAAAAGCGACTGCTCCGGTAACATTCGGAAAGGACGCGGTCGGTATTCCCGTTGTCGGATTCTGAATGGCGTAGGTCAAACCCGCGCGAACCGCATTCACACCGGCAAAGAACCCGTTCATGGAAACAAAACTGCATGTCCCGACAGTACAGTTACCAGACGCACTGAAATTATTGGACCCGAAAAGATTGCCACTTGCGGCGCCTGTTATGTTGTTGCTCCCGATCAGCACACTGACCGAGGCACCCACCAACCCAGTCGCAAAATTTGCGGAAAGCGTTGCTCCGG
>DASWEZ010000080.1:0-8833 GCA_036394495.1 Burkholderiales bacterium | reverse complement strand
TCGGACAGCGTCGCGCCGCTGCGCACGTCTATGCTCACCGCGACGCGCTCGTAGCCTTCCTGCGCAAGGAACTGAACCAGTCCATTGAGCAGCTTTGCCGGCAGGTTGTCGACGCAGTAGTACGCACTGTCCTCCAGCACGTTGAGCGCGATGCTCTTGCCCGAACCGGAGAGGCCGCTGATGACGATGAGTTGCATGAGGGTCGGCGTGCGGACTTCAGCCGCGCTTGCTCAGCTGCTTTTCCTGGCGCTGGATGAATTCCTGGGTGCTGTCGATGCCGCGCAATTGCAGGACGTAGTTACGCACCGCCGCTTCCGCCAGGACGGCGAGGTTGCGGCCGGCGGCAACCGGCAATACGACCTTGCGCACGCTGATGCCCATGATGTCTTCGGAACTCGCATTCAGCGGAAGGCGCTCCAGCCCTGGAATGACACCGCCCACCGGCTTTTCCATCTGCACGATCAGCTTCAGGTTCTTCTTGGTCCGCACCGCGGTTTCGCCGAAGATGGTGCGGATGTTGAGCATGCCCAGTCCGCGCACTTCCAGAAAATCCTTCAGCAATTCCGGGCTGCGGCCCTCCAGCGTTTCGGGTGCGATGTGGTACAGCTCGACGACGTCGTCGGCAACCAGTCCGCTGCCGCGCGAGATCAGCTCCAAGGCCAGTTCGCTCTTGCCCACGCCACTCTCGCCGGTGATCAGCATGCCCATGCCCAGCACGTCGAGGAATACCCCGTGGCGGGTGACGAACTCGGCGAGCGCGCGTCCGAGATAGGTACGCACCACCCAGATGATCTGCAGGCTGTGCAATGGCGAGGAAAGCAGCGGGATGTTGCGTGACGTGGCGAATTCGGCCAGTGTCGCCGGGGATTTTTCCTGCTCGCTGAGGATGATGCAAATCAGGCCGCTGCCGGCGAGCCGCGCAAGCGCCTCGCGCTGATCGTTCTCGCTAAGCGAGGCGAAATAAGCCGCTTCGGTGCGGCTGAAAATCTGGATCCAGTTGGGATGGACCAGATTCAGGTGGCCGATCAGCCCCTGGGACGCCTGGTTGATCTCGGTGCTGTCGAGAAACGGCGAAGGGTCGCGCGGCCCGGAAATCCAGGTGAGCTTGAGCGCATCGGCATTGTCCTCAAACAGCTGCGCGACGCTGGCCTGGGGCATGAGGTTCCCATTCGCTGATGACCTGCTGTATGGCCGCGGCATCCGGCAGATTCGCAAGTTGCGCGCGCATCTCCTTGTCGCTGAACATTTGCGCCAGTTCGGACAGAATCTGCAGGTGCAGGTCGGTCGCCTTTTCCGGGACCAGCAGCACGAAAATCAGATTCACCGGATTGCCGTCGGGGGCTTCGAACGGGATCGGGCCGCTGGTGCGCACGAATGCACCGGCGGCTTCGCGCAATCCCTTGATGCGGCCGTGCGGAATGGCGATGCCGTGTCCCAGCCCGGTGGAACCCAGGCGCTCGCGCGCGAACAGCGCTTCGAACACCTGGCTGCGGCCGATACCGAGCGCGTTCTCGAACAGCAGGCCGACATGCTCGAACACCCGCTTCTTGCTGGTGACATCGAGGTCGAGCGTAATGTTGGCGACCGGCAGCAGTCTTGATATCAGACTCATGGCAGGCTCGGGGGGCGCGGCTAAGACGAAGGCAGGTTGCGGAAGGATTCTTCCTCGTGGTGATCGACGCTCTTCTCCTTGTGCTTGAGGATCTGGCGGTCGAGCTTGTCGGCCAGCCCGTCGATGGCGGCGTACATGTAGAGGTCGATGCATTCGACATGGATATCCTTGCCGCGCACGTGCACGGTGGCCTCGACCTTGTGATCCAGTTTGTTCACGGACAGGATGACGTTGACGTCGATGACGTGGTCGAAGTGGCGGGAGATGCGGTTGAGTTTGTCGATGACGTAAGAACGGATGGCGGGAGTGACTTCCAGGTGGTGACCGGATAGCTGAAGATTCATAGGCTTTCCCTCCAGGCGGGGGTTGATCAGATCGACTTGCGAAGATTGACCGGAAGAATCTGCAGAGATTCCCGGTATTTTGCGATTGTGCGGCGCGCCACCATGATGCCCTGCTTGCCGAGCACCTCGGAGATCTGGCTGTCGCTTAAAGGTTTGCGCGTGTCTTCTTCTCCGACCATCTGCCTGATAAGCGCACGGATGGCGGTGGCCGAGCAGGCGCCGCCGGTTTCGGTGGAGACGTGACTGCCGAAGAAATACTTGAGTTCGAAAATGCCGCGCGGCGTCAGCATGAATTTCTGCGTGGTGACGCGCGAGACGGTGGATTCGTGCAGGCCGAGGGTTTCGGCGATCTCGCGCAACACCAGCGGCCGCATCGCCACCTCGCCATGTTCGAAAAAATGGCGCTGGCGATCGACTATGGCCTGCGACACCCGCAAGATGGTGTCGAAGCGCTGCTGCACGTTCTTGATCAGCCACTTTGCTTCCTGCAACTGCCCGGCGAGCTGCTGGAAGCTGGCGTCGCGATTGCGGTGCAGGATATCGGCGTACATGCGGTTGATGCGAAGTTTCGGCATGGCTTCCGGGTTGAGCGCCGTAACCCACATGCCCTTGGTTTTGCGGACCACGACGTCCGGAATGATGTAGCGCGTTTCGCTGCCGGAAAAATTCGCGGCGGGTCGCGGGTTGAGCCCGATGATCATCGCCTGGACGATGCGCAGCATGTCGTCGTCGCAACGCAGCAGCTTCTTGAGCCGGAAATAGTCACGTGCGGCAAAAATGTCCAGATGCTGCTTGACGACGAGGCAGGCCTCATCCCGGTACTGCGTGTCTTCGGGCAGGGACTCCAGTTGCAGGGCGAGACATTCACTCAAGTTTCGTGCGCCGATGCCCGGAGGGTCGAGGCTTTGCAGATACTTCAAGCCGATGGTCAGTGCTTCGGAATCGATCTCGAGCTCGACCGGCAAGAGCGCCGCCAGTTCGATCAGATCCTGGGTCATGTAGCCATCGTCGTCCAGATTGTCGATCAGGAACGCGACGATGCGCTTGTCCCGGTCGGGCATCTGCATGAGATTGATCTGGTCGAGCAGGTGATCGCGCAGCTTGGCCGGTTCCGCGGCCGTTTGCGGCGCCTCGGAATCGTCGTCGCCATCCTGCCCGCTGAAAGAGCCATAGCTGTCGTCGAGCGACCAGTCGGTTTCGCCGGCAGAGCGGCCGTCTGCCTGCTCGTTTTCACTACTGGGGGCAGGGGGGGATTCGGATTCCGATGAAATGGTCGATGCTGTGGCCGGGGTAAGGGTCGGAGGCGAGGCAGGAGCCTCTTCCTCGTCATCGCGCTCCAGCAGCGGGTTTTCCTGCAGAAAAGTCTCGATTTCCTGATTGAGTTCCAGCGTAGACAGCTGCAATAGCCGGATGGACTGTTGCAGTTGCGGCGTGAGCGTCAGGTGCTGCGAAAGCTTGAGCTGCAGGGAATGCTTCATCGGCTGGCAATCGGTATCAGGCCGGGAATTGAGCGGCCCAGAATTTCGAGGACGGCATGGCGGCCCTTACAGCCTGAAATGCTCACCCAGATACACTTTTCTTACGCTTTCATTATAAACGATTTCCTCGGGCTTGCCCGCGGCCAGGACAGAGCCGTCGTTGATGATATAGGCGCGGTCGCAAATGCCCAATGTCTCCCGGACGTTGTGGTCCGTGATGAGGACCCCGATTTCGCGTTCTTTCAGGAAGCGGATGATTTTCTGGATGTCCAGCACCGCGATCGGATCTACCCCGGCAAAGGGTTCATCGAGCAGGATGAAGCGCGGCTGGGTGGCCAGCGCCCGTGCTATTTCGACGCGCCGCCGCTCGCCGCCCGACAGGCTGATGGCCGGACTGTTGCGCAAGTGGGCGATGTGCAGATCGTGCAGCAGCGTATCGAGCTGGGCATGGATCTCGTCTTCCTCGAGATCGCGCAGTTCCAGAACGGCGCGGATGTTCTCCGCGACGGTCAGTTTGCGGAAGATCGACGCTTCCTGCGGAAGATAGGACAACCCGAGGCGGGCGCGCCGGTGGATCGGCGTATGGGTGAGCGCCTGCTCGTCCAGGAAAAGGTCGCCGCCGTCGAGCGCCACCAAGCCCACCATCATGTAGAAGCAGGTGGTTTTGCCTGCGCCATTGGGCCCGAGCAGGCCGACCACTTCGCCGCTGGAAACGTCCAGCGAAACATCCTTGACGACAGTGCGCGCCTTATAGCGCTTCTTGAGTTTTTCCGCGCGCAGCTGGCTCATCGATGGATAGGCAGGACGGACGCCATGCCGTCATTTATTCGGAGTTTGTACGGACTCGGAGGGTTTCAATTCCACCGCGCCCGGCGAGGCGCCAGGGGTTCCGGGTTTCGGTTTGGGCTGGATGACCGCATGCACCCGCCCTTGCGGGTTGCTGGCGCTGGCGGCCGATTTGCCCCCGCCGATCACCTGGAAGAATTCGGTGACTGCGTTGTATGCGATGTAGTCGCCGCGGACTTCGTCGCCGCCCCGCTGGATGCGCGCGTTGGTGAACAGCTGCACCTTGTCGGCCTTGCCGTCGTACTCGAGGCGCTCGGAAAAGCCTTCGATGTATTCGTCGGAGCCTTCGCGCCGCTGGCGAAAATGCGCCGGATTGCCATAAGCGATGCCGTACTGAAAACCTTCCGCATCCTGCTTGACGATGATCTTGTCGGCCTTGATGGTCAGCGTGCCCTGGGTCAGCGTCACGGCTCCGACGAACACGGCTTCCTTTTTAGCGTCGTCAAGATCGACGCGATCGGCCTCGAGGTTGACCGGCTTGTCACGGTCGGCGCGTTCAGCCAAGGCCTGCGCGGCGCTGCCCAGCCCGGCAACCAATACCGTGGCCGCCACCAGGCGAAGCAGCCTACCGGCGGGCGGGAGTTTGCGGTTTCTGAACGGTGCGCCTGGGAGTTGCATAACTGGCCTTCGCTTCGGACAACAGTTTGATTTCGCGGGTGGCATTGTTGAATTCTAAGCCAACCGAACTGGCCGTGGAATTTCCCTCCACCATGCGCACCGGTTTGTCGGTCTTGGCCAGGTCCTTGTCGGGAATGACGTGCAGGAAACTGGTGAATACGCCGAGCTCGGCATTGCTGGCATAGGCCGAACGGATGATCTGCACGTCGCCGCGGAAGAACACGTCGTCGCCGCCCTGCATGGCTTCGGCTGTTTCGGATCGTATGGTCACGGGGGCGCGCTGATAATCGAAGTAGACGAGCCGCGGCAATTCCAGTTGCGTGCTGTTGTCGTCCGGAAAATGCACCATGCGTTTGGCTGCCAGCGCGTAGCGCCGGGTTCCGTCGGGATTCATCTTCACCGCCGAAAACCCTTCGATGACGAAGTCCGGATCGTGCCGTGTGCTGCCATCGGGGCGATGCGCCGGCGGTTGGACTTTCCGATCCAGCCAGAAGCTCATCGTAGCCAGCAGGGCCAGCAGGATCAGCGGGGACCAGGTGATGAGTCTGTCGTTCACGCCAGATAAGTCCGCATCTGTGCTTCCAGAGTTCCCCGCGCGCGCATCAGGAATTCGCAGGCTTCGCGCGCCGCTCCCTGTCCGCCCGGTATACTGGTGACGTAGTGCGCGTGGCTGCGCACAATTTCGGGCGCATTGGGAACGCTGAACGCGAGCCCGCAGCGGCGCAGCACCGGCAGGTCCGGCAGGTCATCGCCCATGAATGAGGTTTCTTCTTCGGCGAGATCGAGCTTGCGCAGCAGGCGATGATAGGTTTCCAGCTTGTCGCCTGCGCCTTGCAGAAGATGCGAGATGCCGATCTCCTTCGCGCGCAGCGCCACCATTTTGGACTTTCGCCCGGACAGCAGCGCCGTCACGATGCCGCTTGCCGCGAGCATTTTCAGTCCCAGTCCGTCGAGAATATTGAAAGCCTTCATTTCCTCGCCGCGTTCGCTGAGATACAAGCTGCCATCGGTCAACACCCCGTCGACATCGAAAATGGCGAGCCGGATGCGATGTGCGCGCGCAATCAGCCGCTTGTTCATCGCGCAATCGTCCGGCAACGGAGCGCGGCTTGGAGTGACGGCACGCTCAGATGACCTTCGCGCGCATCAGATCGTGCGTGTTCAGCGCGCCCACAAGATTCTGATCCGCATCCATTACCAGCAACTGCGATATCTTGTATTGCTCCATGAGGTCGGCCGCTTCCGCGGCAAGCTGCTCCGGCCGTACGAAGCGCGGATTGGGCGACATCAATTTGTCCAGGCCCATCGTACGCACGTCGCCTCCCTTTTCCAGGGCGCGCCGCAGATCGCCATCGGTGAAAATGCCGACGACGCGCTTCGCACCCCGCGTGACGGCCGTCATTCCCATGCCTTTCTTCGAGACTTCGAGAATCGCCTCGGTGAACGATGCGGTTTCCGGTACGCACGGCACCGCGTCTCCTTTACGCATGATGTCGTGCACATGGGTGAGCAGGCGGCGGCCCAGGCTGCCGCCGGGATGCGAGCGCGCAAAATCTTCCTTGCCGAATCCGCGTGCCTCCAGCAGCGTCACCGCCAACGCGTCGCCCAGCGCCAGCGCAGTCGTGGTGCTGGCCGTGGGCGCAAGACCGAGTGAACAGGCCTCTTCCGCCACCTTGGCGTCGAGATGTACGTCGGCCTCGCGGGCCAGGGATGAATTCGAATTGCCGGTCATGGCGATGAGTTTGCCGCCCATGCGCTTGATCAGCGGCACGATCACCAGTAGTTCGCCGCTCTCGCCGGAATTCGACAACGCGATCATGACGTCATCGCGGGTCACCATGCCCAGATCGCCATGGCTGGCTTCGGCCGGATGGACGAAGAACGCCGGGGTGCCGGTACTGGCCAGCGTTGATGCGATCTTGCGCGCGATATGACCGGACTTTCCGATGCCGCTGACTACCACGCGACCCTTGCAACCGAACACGATTTCAGCCGCGCGCACGAAATTCGCATCGAGCCGCTCAGCCAGTTCATGAACCGCGCGTGCCTCGATCTCGAGTACACGCCGGCCTGCTTCGAGCGCCTGTCCGGCGTCGAGTTTTCCCAGATTTGTCATGGGCATCGAGTATAACCCATGGCACCCTACGGGCACTGCAGCGGGCGAAAAACGCTGTGCTAGAGTTCTCCCGCCCGGACTTTTCCCGATGCGCGACCCCATGAGCCTCGGAATCCTCGAACTTGTGCTTTTGCTGCTTGCCGCGGCTGTCGTGGTTGTGGTGATTTTCAGGATTCTGAAGCTGCCCGCGTTGCTCGGCTATCTGCTGGTCGGTGTGATCATCGGGCCGCACTCCATCGGCTTCATAACCGATAACGAGGAGACGCGCTACCTGGCCGAATTCGGCGTCGTGTTCCTGATGTTCAGCATCGGCCTGGAGTTCAGCCTGCCCAAGCTGATGACGATGCGCCGCATGGTGTTCGGTCTGGGGTCGGCGCAGGTCGGCGTCACTTTGCTGATCTGTCTCGCGGTTGCCGTCATGTTGGGGCTGGATTGGCGCAGCGGGCTGGTGCTCGGTGGCGTGTTCGCCATGTCGTCGACGGCGATCCTCGCCAAGATGCTCGCGGAGCGCCTGGAGCTGAACGCCCCCCACGGCCGCCGCATCATCGGCATCCTGCTGTTCCAGGACCTGGCAGTCGTGCCGCTGCTCATTTTGTATCCCGCGCTCGGCCAGGGCGGCGAGGCCGTGGCGCGCGAGCTGCTGATCGCGCTGGCCAAAGCCGGCATCGTGCTGTTCCTGCTGCTGACCGTCGGCCAGCCGCTGATGCGCCATTGGTTCACGCTGGTCGCCCGGCAGAAGTCGTCCGAGCTGTTCGTGTTGAATGTCCTATTTATCACGCTCGGGCTGGCGTGGCTGACCGGAGTGGCCGGCCTGTCGCTGGCCCTGGGTGCCTTCCTCGCCGGCATGCTGATCTCCGAAACGCAGTATCGCTATCAGGTCGAGGAGGACATCAAGCCGTTCCGCGACGTGTTGCTGGGCTTGTTTTTCGTCACCGTGGGCATGCGGTTGGACTTGCATGTCCTGGCGATAGACTGGATGTGGATCGGGTTGCTGATCGTTGCCGTGATGGGCGGCAAGGTCGCGATCATCATGGGCCTGGGCCGCTTGTTCGGGGCCGATTCCGGAGTCGCGCTGCGTACGGGCCTGGCGCTGGCGGGCGCCGGAGAATTCGGGCTGGTCCTGGTAGCGCAGGCGGCGCAATTGCAACTGCTGACGACAGCGGCGCTGCAGGTAACGCTGGCGGTGCTCGTCCTGTCGATGCTGATTTCGCCCTTCGTCATCGAGCACAGCGAGCATGTGGCGCGGCGCTTCAGCGGTGCCGAGTGGATGAACCGCGCGATGGCATTGCACAACATCGCGATCCAGACGATGTCGACCGAAAGCCATGTGATCATCTGCGGCTACGGGCGCAGCGGCCAGAACCTGGCGCGCTTCCTGGAACAGGAAAAAGTTTCCTTTATCGCGCTCGACGTCGATCCGCAAAGGGTCAGAGAAGCGGCGACCGCGGGCGAGAACGTGGTGTTCGGCGATGCCGCCAGGCGCGAAGTCCTGATCGCAGCCGGACTGCTGCGCGCCAAGGTCATGGTCGTGTCGTATGCGGATACCAATTCCGCGCTTAAGGTTCTCGCGCTGGTGCGGGATCTGCGGCCCGAATTGCCGGTGGTCGTGCGAACGGTCGACGACAGCGATATCGACCAGCTGAAGCAGGCGGGCGCCGCGGAAGTGGTCGCGGAAATTCTCGAGGGCAGCCTGATGCTCGGCACGCAGGCATTGATGCTGCTCGGCGTGCCGTTGAATCACGTGCTCAGGAGGATTCGCGACACCCGCGAGCAGCGTTACGGCCTGTTCAGGGGTTTTTATCGCGGCGTGACCGACGAC
>DASWEZ010000079.1:0-1566 GCA_036394495.1 Burkholderiales bacterium | reverse complement strand
TGAGCATGCACGTCCAAGGCCGGGCCCCTCTGGCAGTTCAAGCGAACTGTGATGTCGGATTGGACGTTTTAACGGAGTGGCCCGCATGACCGAGATGCTTTCGCCGGAAGCCCTGACAGCATTTCTCCAGGTCGTGATGATTGATCTGGTGCTCGCCGGCGACAATGCCGTCGTCATCGGACTGGCAGCCGCCGGTTTGCACGAGAGCCAGCGAAACAAGGCGATTCTGGTCGGCATCTTCGCCGCCACCATACTGCGAATCGGTTTCGCCAGCATCACGGTGCAACTGCTTGAGATCATCGGACTGCTGCTGGCCGGAGGCATTCTCCTGCTTTGGGTGTGCTGGAAGATGTGGCGCGAGTTGCGCACCTCGCCCGCACATCATCAATGCGCCAAAGCGGCCTTGAACGATCAGGATATCGAAGCTGACGGCAAGATCTCCGGACCGTCTCGCAAGACGCTCGGCCAGGCCATATGGCAGATCATGATCGCCGACGTGTCTATGTCGCTCGACAATGTCCTGGCGGTCGCGGGTGCTGCCCGCGAGCATCCGGTTATCCTGATATTCGGCTTGGGGCTATCCATTGCACTGATGGGCCTGGCCGCCAGCTTTATTGCGCGCCTGCTGCAAAAGCAACGCTGGATCGCCTATGTTGGCCTGCTGATCATTCTCTATGTGGCGTTCGACATGTGCTACCGCGGCACGCAGGAGGTTTGGCAGGACGTCAACGTTTATTGGCGGGACGTCAACGCTTAAGAGGGCGTTAATCGGCATCGGCCAGAGTGCCCCGATTCAAGACAGATAGTTGTAGCGTGCGGGGGAATGCCATGGCTGCCAGCGTTTTGATTGTCGATGACGACGCTGTGGCACGGCGCCTGGTCGAGAACATGGTGCAGAAGTGCGGCTATGAGACACTCGTCGTCGAGTCAGGCGACGCGGCCATCGCCATGCTCACCGCACCCGACGCGCCGGCCATCGATGCCGCGGTGCTCGATCTGGTGATGCCAGGCCTCGATGGCATGGGCGTGCTGGCAAAAATCCGCGAAGCCGGCCTCAATATCCCCGTCATCGTGCAGACCGCCCATGGCGGCATCGACAACGTCGTGTCGGCGATGCGCGCCGGCGCCCAGGATTTCGTCGTGAAGCCTGTCGGCATCGAACGCCTTCAGGTGTCGCTGCGCAATGCGCTCAACGCCAGTGCGCTCAAGGGCGAGCTGCAGCGCATCAAACATAGCCGCGAAGGCAGATTGACCTTCGCCGACATCATTACCCGCAGCGACACCATGGCCGGCGTGCTGCGCACCGCGCAAAAGGCAGCAAGTTCGACAATTCCGGTGCTGGTCGAAGGAGAATCCGGCGTTGGCAAGGAATTGTTCGCGCGCGCCATCCATGGCAGCGGCGAACGCAAATCAAAACCATTCGTTGCGGTCAATTGCGGCGCGATCCCCGACAATCTCGTCGAGTCGATCCTGTTCGGCCACGAGAAGGGCGCGTTTACCGGCGCAACCGAACGCCACACCGGCAAATTCGTCGAAGCCTCCGGCGGCACGCTGTTTCTCGACGAA
>DASWEZ010000078.1:0-17102 GCA_036394495.1 Burkholderiales bacterium | reverse complement strand
CAGCGCCTTTGCGAGCTTGTCCGGCCCGGCGAAGGGTTCCTCGAAGAAAACGATATCGGCTTGCTGCTGCAGTTTCGTCCAGTCCGCGCTCTGCCTGGCGATGCCTTGCCAGTCGTCCAGCACGGCAACGCGGATTCTTTCGTTCGGCATGGTCTTCAGCCTTCCGGAAAGTCGGCGCCGACGGTTACGGTTTCCCATTGCCGCAGGCTTTCGGAGAATTTATCGAGCTTGTCGCGCACGCGCTTCAACCCGTCCTTGCCGAGCACGAGATTCATCGGAGGCGTCGTAGACTCCGCGACGTGGATGATCGCTTGCGCGGCACGCGCCGGATCGCCGGCCTGCTTGCCGCTGTAGCCGCTTATTTGCGCGCGGCGCGCACCCGATGTTTTCGCGTAGGCGTCGATCGGATTGCGCACCTGCTTGAGCGAACGGCCGGCCCAGTCGGTGCGGAAGGGGCCCGGTTCGACCACGGTGACGCGGATGCCGAGCGGCTCGACTTCCTTCGCGAGCGCTTCCGACAGGCCTTCGACCGCAAACTTGCTGGCGTTGTAGTAGCCCGCGCCGGGATTGCCCAGCAATCCGCCGACCGACGAGATATTGATGATGTGTCCGTGCTCGCGTGCGCGCATGCCCGGCAGCACGCGGCGGATCAGCGCGGCGAGGCCGAAGAAGTTGGTCTCGAACATGTCGCGGAACTTCTGCTCCTCGCCTTCCTCGACCGCGGCGAGATAGCCATAGCCCGCGTTGTTCACCAGGACGTCGATGCGGCCGAACGTTTTCTCCGCGGCGGAGACGGCCAGCTTGATCTGGCTGTAATTGACGACGTCGAGCTGTGCCGCGAGCGACGATTGCGGATACCGCGCGACGATGTCCTGGATCTGCGCGATATTGCGCGCCGTGACGACTGCGCGGTGGCCGCGCTGTAGCACGGCCTCGGCCAGCGCCCGGCCCAGGCCGGTCGAGCAGCCGGTGATGAACCAGACGGGGGAATTGTCAGTGGATGGCATGGGGGCTCCTTGATGCCGTAAATGTCGTGAATGTCGTGAATGTCGTGAATGTCGTCAATATTCTTCGAACCTTGAAGCATAGCAGCGAATGCGAGGTTATTTTTTGCTTCGGGCTGCCGAGTGCGCGGCCTCAGGTGTTTACGACATTCACGACATTCACGATTTTCACGGCTCTTACGGCCCTTTCAGGGCGGCAACCAGCTTCATCACCGAGATCGGATCGACGGGCTTGACCAGATGGTCGTCGAATCCGGCATCGCGCGTGCGGCGCTTGTCGTCTTCCTGTCCCCATCCGGTCTGTGCGATCACGGTCATGTTCTTGCCCCACGCCGTATCGCGAATGCGGCGGCAGGCTTCGTAGCCGTTCAGGTTCGGCATGCCGATGTCGAGCAGGATGAGGTCGGGCCGGAAACTCTCCGCGGCTTCGATCGCCTCGATGCCGTCATAGGCCGTTTTCACGGTATGACCGCCAAGCTGCAGGAACACGGCGAGCGATTCCGCCGCGTCGCGATTGTCGTCCACCACCAGCACGCGCCGCGCGGTTGTTGTTTTGTCGCCCTCGCTGGCGACGCTCTTCTGCGCCTGCACCGGCACCGTCATGGCCAGCGCGGGAACACGCACGATGAATTCGCTGCCTTTGCCCTTGCCGGCGCTGTGTACCGTCACCGTGCCGCCGTGCAACTCGACCACCGATTTCACCAGCGACAATCCTATGCCCAGTCCGCCCTGCGAGCGTTCCAGGGAAGGATCGGCCTGGAAGAACATGTCGAACAGCCGGGGTAGCGTCGCGGCATCGATGCCGATGCCATCGTCCTTCACGCGCATGACGGCGTCCGCGCCTTCCACGCCGGCGACGAGTTCGATGTGCCCGCCCGCTTCGGTGTATTTCGCCGCATTGATGAGCAGGTTCATCACCACTTGCGTCAATCGCGCCAGGTCGGCGAGCAGGTAAACCGGTTCCGCCGACATCTTTACCGTCAGTTCGTGGCGGTTCTGGTCGATCACCGGGCGGCCGATCTCCACCGCGCCCCACACCACGTCCTGCAGCGAAATGCGCTGCCTGCGCAGTTCGAGCTTGTTGCGGCTGATGCGCGAGACATCGAGCAGGTCGTCGATGAGCCGCGTCAGATGGTCGACCTGGCGATCGATCACGTCGCTCGCCCACAGCACATCCGGCTCGGCGGATTGCTTCGTGCGGAAGATCCGCGCGGCGTTGCGGATCGGCGCGAGTGGATTGCGCAGTTCGTGCGCGAGTTGCGCAAGGAAAGTATTCTTCTGACGGTCCGCTTCCCACAATGACTCCTCGGCCCGCTTGCGATCGGTGATGTTGCGGCTTATGCCGATGATCGACTCGACCTCGCCATCCGGCCCCAGCACCGGCGTGAAGATGTAGTCATAGATGCCGGATATGCCGCTCGCGCCGGTGAAGGCCGTCTCGCCCCGCACCGGCTGCCTGGTCTCGAGGATCTGAGCGATCTCTTTCACGTGCTTGTCGTGATGTTCCTTTTCATAGCCGATCTCGAGGCGGTTTTTGCCGATGACCTCGCCAATGGATTTGTTCCATACCGTGAGCAGGCGGGGATTGGCATAGAGAAAGCGCCCGCCGCGATCGACTACCGTGGCGAAGTCATCCATGGTCGCCAGGATGGTTTCGTGTACGCGCGACAGGCGTTCCAGATCGTTCGAAACGTCCTGGCGCTGCTGTTCCGCCTGGCGCCGGCTGGTGATGTCGAGCAGCACGCCCATGAAGTGAGAGGCACTGCCCAATGGGTCCGTTTCGATGCGGCCGCGCGAGATAACCCAGCGAATCCTGTCGCCGTCGATGATGCGATATTCCGCCTCGTAGGGTTCGCCTGTATCGATCGTATGCTGCACGCGCAGCGATCGCGCCTTGCGGTCGTCCGGATGGATCATCTTTTCGAATGCCGCCCGCGGTGCGTTGCCGTTCTCATCGAAGCGAATGCCGAACAGGCGCTGGAAGTTTGCATCGCCGTAGACCAGGTCGGTGCTCCTGTCCCAGTCGAAGATACCGATCTCTCCCGCGCTCAGCGCAGATTCAAGCCGGCGGTGCGCGGTGGCGAGGTCCCGCTCCATGCGCGCGCGTACGATCGCATCCGCAGCCTGCCGCGAATACAGATCGAGCACGCGGACTTGATACGGCAGGAAATCGCGCGGTTCGTGGAGATGCGTCAGCAAGGCACCGAGGAATTCGCCGTCGCGGCCGATCAGCGGCGTGGATTGCACGGCACGAAAGCCGGCGAGCGCGGCCAGCTTGCGATACGGGGCGTAGGCGGCGTCCGCGTTGACGTCGCGGATCACGATACGTTCGCGATTGCGCAGGGAACGCGCCGCCGCGGTTTCGTCGTCGATGGCGACCGTGCCGAGGATTTCCACGAATGCCGCCGGAAAGCCGCGTTGCGCGACGATCTGGAGCGTTTTGCGGTCAGGATCGTAGAGCTGGATGTTGCCCAGGTCGCCATCCATGAGCAGGATGGTTGCGTCCAGGATTTCGTACAACGCAGCGACCAGGTCCGGGGAAACCGCCATCCGCGCGGAAAAATCGCGCGGAATGGCCGCATTCACGGCAGCGACCGGTTTCTGCGGTGCAGCGGACATGCTCACTCCCTGGGTGACTGCCCGGTTCGGATGCCGATCCGGTTCATTGTCGCCGAAATTGGACGACGCGGACATGGCAGGGTTCCCCGAGGGGGCGGGATGCATCTGGATTTTCGCCGAATCGGCTTGCGTCCCGCCCTGCCCGCATTGCTGGCAGAGGGCCTCCAACCGGCGTAAATTCCGCAGACCGGGCGATCTGGAGCCAATCGATGTGCCCGGCAAACGAGCAGGCGCGGCAGCGCTGCGCTTGAGTATGTGTTCTCCCGGGAGGTCGAATGACGTCATTTGGCAGGGTCGCTGTATCGTTTGTCGCTGCATTCTCGTTTTGTGGCACTGCTCACGCGATCGAACCCCTGGACGAAGTCCGACAGGCCTTGCAAGCCTACGAGCAGGCCTGGAGCCGGCACGATGCGCATGCCGTCGCGGATTTCTACAATGAGCCCGCGATGCGTGTCAGCAAGGGCGGGCCTGTGATTCGCGCGACCCGCGCCGAACAGGAAACCTTCTTCGACGGCTATCTGCGCGCCATCGTCGGGCGTGGCTTTGAGCGCAGCGAATGGGAATCGCTCGACGCGCGTTTGCTCGACGTGCAGACGGCACTGGCGAGCGGTGTTGCGATTCGCTACCGCGCCGATGGATCGGTCCTGGAGCGGGTTGCCGTGACCTATCAGCTCTGGCGCACCGACAACGGCTGGAAAATATTCGTCTCCGCGACGCATGCGCCGGAGACGGTCCTGCAATTCCGGTAGGGTGACCATTCCGGCTTCTTGTAGTATGGCGCGTCAGTCAATGGATCATCGTCATACTGACTGCTTTCGGCGGTGCGATGCTTTCCCAGGTGACGGGCTAGATTGAACGCGGGCCGGCAAGTCCCGAAAAAAGACCCAGGTGAATTCCGTGCTGCGTTTCCAAACCCTTTTTTCCGCTGTGCTGTTTTGTCTGACTGTCTCGACGGCCGCAGCCGATGACGGCCTTTACTCGGCGGCACAAGCGGCTCGGGGGGAAGAGACCTACCAGCAACACTGCGCGTTATGCCACGGCGCGCGCCTGCAGGGCACGCCGGCGGCGCCGCTGACAGGAGAAGCTTTTCGCGGGCGCTGGGAGGATGGCAAGCACACCCTCGACGATCTGTACTACATTATCCGCAGCCTGATGCCGAACAACGCGCCGGGCTCGCTCAGCAAGGCGCAGTACGCCGACGTGGTGGCGTACATTCTCAAGGTCAACAATTATCCGGCGGGCGAAGCGGAACTCGTTCCGAAGGCGGCGGCGATGAAGGCGGCGGTTTTGCAGCCGCACTGAAAATACGATGGTGATTAGTGATTGGTGAATAGGAAAAACAAAAAATCAAAATGGAGGCAACATGGATAAGGCGAGGATCTGGCTGGTCGCGGTGTCGACGCTACTCGCGTGCAATGGCCATGCGGCGGGGCCGACGCAGGAAGAACTCAACCAGGCGGGCAGCAGCACCGAATGGTTGCTGCCGAACCACGATTACGCGGGCGTTCGCTATGTAAACCTGGACCAGATCACGCCGGAGAACGCAGCTTCCCTGCGGCCTGTCTGTGCGTTCCAGGGCGCCGATCTGAATCGCGCCCTGAACAACCCGATCGTCTACGGCGGCGCGATGTATGTGACTACGCTGTATTCCACGATTGCGCTCGATCCCGCGACCTGCAAGGTGAAATGGCGGCACGAGTGGAAGCCGAAGGGCAAGGAGGCGAACGGTTCGATCAAGAACCGCGGCGTCGCCATCAAGGACGGCAAGCTCGTGCGCGGCGCGCAGGATGGCTGGATGTTCGCGCTGGACGCGCAGACCGGCAAGCTGCTGTGGGAAGTCAAGGCGGCCAACGCCGAGAAGTACGAGGCACTGTCCATCAATCCGCTGCTGTTCGAAGACCTCGTGATCATCGGGCCGTCGGGTTCGGAATTCGGCGTCAAGGGCTGGATCGGCGCGTTCAAACTCGAGGACGGATCGCCGGTGTGGCGATTCAACACCGTTCCCGATGATGGCGAGCCTGGTGCGGAAACCTGGGGGGAAGCGGATTCGCGACTCAAGGGCGGTGGCGGTATCTGGACTACCCCGGCGCTCGACATCGCCAACGGACACCTTTATGTCGCGGTCGGCAATCCCGCGCCGGACATGTTCGCCAACCTGCGGCCTGGCACCAATCTTTATACCAATTCGATCGTAGTGCTCGATGTGCGCACTGGTGCGCTGCTGTGGCACAAGCAGGCGGTCCCGCACGACACGCACGACTGGGACATGCCGGTCACGGCGCCTTTGTTCACCGCCTCGATCGGCGGCGAGCAGCACGACGTGGTCACGATGGCGGCGAAGGACGGTTTGATGCGCCTGGTCGACCGCAACAGCCGCGAGGAATTTTATTCCGTCGCCGTTGCCACGCGCACCAATGCGGATCTCGAACCCACCGAGGAAGGTGTCTATACCTGTCCCGGTCTGGTCGGCGGCGTGGAGTGGAGCGTTCCTGCGTACAGCCCGAAGCTCGACATGATGGTCGTGCCGGCAGTGGACTGGTGCGGTGTGTTCAAGAAGGAAGAGGAGGCGCGCTTTGTCGCCGGCCAGCAGTTCCTGGGCGGTTCCTTTACCTGGGATCCAGTGGAAAAATCCAGCGGCTGGCTGACCGCGGTCAGGGCGACCACCGGCGAAGAGCTGTGGAAATATCATTCGAGCCGGCCGATGCTCGCCTCCGTGACCGCAACCGCCGGTGACATGCTGTTTACCGGCGAACTCACCGGCGATTTCCTCGCAATGGATGCGCGCAACGGCAACGTCGTATACCGGTATACCGGAGGCGGCTCGATCGTCGGCGGCGTGATCAGCTATGCGGTCGACGGCAAGCAGTATGTCGCCGTCGTTTCCGGAATGGCAGCGGGATTCTGGCTGGGCATGCCGGGGTCGATGACGATGACGGTGTTTGCACTGCCATGACGGCGGGTGCTGCGTGCTGCGTACTGGGTGCTGCGAAAAAGCTGAAGGTTTAGTGCATGATTAATCGTCTCCGCGCGTTCCAGCACGTGCTTTCCTGCCACGGTACGCAGCGCCCAGTACGCAGCACCTCTCGTCGGTTTTCGACCTTTCGCAGCACCCAGCACCCAGCACGCAGCACATTTTCTTTCCTGGCACTTACCTTCGCTCTTCTCCTGCCCGTTCTCTGGGATCAGACCTTGGCCGCCGACTACCCCGACAAGCCGATCCGCTTCATCGTGCCATCCGCTGCCGGCGGTTCGCCGGACGTGCTGATGCGCATCCTTACCGCGGAATTGTCGAAGCGCCTCAGCGTGCCGTTCGTGATTATCAACAAGCCGGGCGCGAACGCCGTGATCGGAACCATGGAAATCGTCAGTGCGCCGCCGGACGGTTACACGCTCGGTTACGGCAACATCGTGTCTCTGGCCATCGTTCACGGGCTGATGGCGGACGTGCCCTATCACATCGAAGACCTGACCCTGATCTCCAACTGCCTGCGTGTCGCCAATCTGCTTGCGGTGAACAAGAATCTTCCAGTGCACAGCGTCAGGGAACTGATCGACTACGCGCGCAGGAATCCGGACAAGCTCGCCATGGGCTCGGCCGGCAATGGCACGACCGGACATCTTGGCGGGGAGTTGTTCAAGGCAATGACCGGCGTGTCGATGCTGCACGTCCCGTATCGGGGCAGTCCGCAGGCGATAAACGATCTGATTGCCGGCGAGGTACAGGTGATGTTCGACAACCTGACCTCGCTGTCGTCATACGCGAAGTCCGGGCGGGTGCGGCCACTGGCGGTGTCCGGCCCGCATCGCTCCGCGTTGTTTCCTGACCTTCCGACCATTTCCGAAGCGGGTGTGCCGGGCTACGAGACGGTGGCGTGGGGAGGAGTCGTCGGCCCGGCGAAGCTTCCCCCGGAGATCGTCGCGAAGCTGAATCGCGAGATAGTCGCCGCCTTGCATTCGCCGGCAGTGAGCAAGCGTTTCGCCGAATTCGATACCGACATCGACGGCAGCACGCCGGAACAGTTTCTCGCCATTGCCAGGCGCGAGCGGCCGCGCTGGGCGGAAATCATCAAACGCGCCGGCGCCAAGATAGACTGAACATTCAGATGTGAACCACGGAGGACACGGAGGACACGGAGAAAGAGAAAGAGCAGAAGAATATCCGAAGGTAAAAAAGCTGATATCGGTGGTCACCTTGGCGCCGAGCTGGCTTTTCACCGCCGCATGTTTTTTGTCGTCTCTGGTTTTCCTCCGTGTCCTCCGTGGTTCAAATTGAAATTTACGGAAGGAAACCATGAGTGAACGATTCGATTTACTGATTCGCAACGCGACCATCATCGACGGCAGTGGGGCGACACGTTTCGATGGCGACATTGGCGTGCGCGGCGACCGCATTGCGAAAATCGGCCGCCTCGATGGGGCCAAGGCCGAAGTCGAGGTGGACGCGTCCGGGAAAGTCGCGGCACCTGGCTTCATCGACGCGCACACGCATGATGACCGGTTGATGTTGTCCTCCGGCGGGATGGCGCCAAAGGTGAGCCAGGGGGTGACCACGGTGGTGGCGGGCAACTGCGGCATCTCGTTGTCGCCGATGCCGGGCGGAATGAAGGGCGTGGTGCCCGCGCCGCTCGACCTGCTCGACAACGAAGGCGGATGGTTTCGCTTCCCGACCTTCGGCGCCTATGTCGAAGAACTCGGTGCGCATCCCGCGGCGACCAACTGCGCGCTGCTGGTCGGGCACATGACCTTGCGCGTGGCGACCATGGACAACCTGGACCGTGCCGCCACGACAGCGCAGATCGGGCGCATGCGCGAACTGGCGCGCGAGGCGCTCATGTCGGGCGCGATAGGCTTCTCGACCGGCCTTTACTACGAGCTGTCGAAGGCGGCGCCGGCCGAAGAGGTCGTGGCAATCGCCCAACCCCTGAAGGAATTCAACGGCATCTACTGCACGCACATGCGCGACGAAGCCGAGAAAGTCCTGGACTCCCTCGACGAGAGTTTCAGGGTCGGCCGCGAACTGGGTGTGCCGGTGGTGATCTCTCACCACAAGGTAGTGGGAAGCAAGAGCCACGGCCGGTCCAGGGAAACGCTGCCGCGCATTGCCGAAGCGATGCGCGGCCAGCCGGTGTGCCTGGATTGTTATCCATACATGGCCTCCTCGACGATGCTTAGTTACGCACGAACCCTGATCTGCTCGCGCGTGATCGTCAGTTCCTCGCGGCCCTATCCGCATTTCGCAGGCATGGACCTCGACGAAGTGGTGAAGAAAATGGGCCTGCCGGCAGAGGAAGCGATCGCGAAGCTGCAGCCCGCCTCCGCTATCTATTTCTCGATGGACGAGGCCGATGTGCAGCGCATCCTTTCCTTCGAGCACACCATGGTCGGTTCCGACGGATTGCCGCATGACATCGCGCCGCACCCGCGCTTGTGGGGATGTTTCCCGCGGGTGCTCGGTCACTACAGTCGCGACCTCAAGCTCTTTCCGCTTGAAACCGCCGTGCGCAAGATGACCGGCTTGACAGCGAAGACCTTCGGCCTGAAGGACCGCGGCTTTCTGAGGGAGGGGGCTTATGCGGACATCACCGTCTTCGATCCGATGACCGTGGCCGAAACCGCGACCTGGGAGAAACCCATCCAGTCGGCGCGCGGCATTGACGCAACGATCGTCAACGGCGCAATCGTCTGGCGCAACGGCAGGCCGACCGGTGCACGGTCGGGGCGGGTGCTCAAAAGGACGTGACGACGTAACGACGTAACGACGTAAGTTTTTTTGCTATGAGCCTTTTTCTTAAAGCCCTTACCTCGTCACGATCGTCACGCCGTCACGACGGTCACGGCATTTACGGCTCCCTGAACGATCGCGCGAGCCGCGCGCAATCCCACCGACAAGACAACGCGTTAGACGGGTTCTTGAGCAAAGGCGCAAGGAGACGGCAATCCCGGTGTGCCCGGGATTCGCCGCACCGCCGCAACCGCCTAGTCGGAAACCACGATCGTCCCGTTCATCTCCTCGTGTCCGCTGCCGCAGAAGTTGTCGCACAGAAAGTCGTAGCGGCCTGGCGCCAGGGCCTTGATCGCGACCCGCGTCGGCGGGCCGGGGAGCAGGTTGGTGCGGATGCCGAGTGCGGGAATGTTGAAGCCGTGGATGAAGTCGAGCGAAGTGATTTCCAGCACGACGGGTCGCCCGCTTTTCAGCGCGATCTCGCTCGGCGTGAATTGAAAGCGCTGCGCCACGACCTTGACGACTTGCGATTCGGATGCCGCCGATCGCCTGGCGAGCGTGCCCATTCCAGCCGCAGCGAAAAACGCAAAGATGCCGGCGCGTACCAATACTTCGCGACGATTCCCATTCATGCCTTGGTCACCTGGAATTCCGCGATCTTGTAGCGGGCGTCGTTGACTTCCGCTTCGACTTCCCGGAAGCCCAATCCCTTGTTCGGTTGCGCCGGATCCCATGGTAACGGCGTGCGCTTGGGTTGGGACAGGGGCGCGGGCAGCGGAAAAATCAGCGACTTCGCCGAGTGGTGGGCGATATGCCCGGTCTGCTGGTGATGCTCCTGGTGGATGTGGCCGTAGAACACGGTGACGTTTGCATAGGGCATGAGAATGTCGATCACTTTTGCGCCGTCGCGGGTCGCCCAGTCCCATGCGGGCGCCAGGTCGAACAGTGGACGGTGCGTGAACACGACGATCGGCGTGGATTTTTTCAGCTTCGCAAGATCCGCTTTCAGCCACTGCAACTGGGCTTCGCCGACGTTTGCGCCGGGATCGGAAACGTTGTCGATCGCGACGAAATGCACGCCCTTGTGGTCGAAGGAATAATGCGTCTCGCCGAACAATTCCTTGTATGCGGCGCCGCTGTCGAGCGAGGCATCGTGTTCCCCCGGCATGAAGCGGACATCCTTGACCTTCAGCCCGCCCACGATGCCGCGAAATTCCGTCATGCGCCGGCGCCGCTCGGCGGAATCGTCGGTGGTGTGGGTCAGGTCGCCCGTGAACACGATGAAGTCGGGCTGGATTTCCAGCGCATTGACGCTTGCCACCGCCTTGCGCAATGTCGTGTCGGCTTCGGGATTGGCGGGGCCGCTGTATCCCCAGTGGGCATCGGACAACTGCACGAAAAAGAACTCTTCGTAACCGGCGGCACGCAGCGAACCGGGCAGGGCGGAAGCGAATACGGCCCCTCCGCCCACGGCGGCGAGTTGCAGAAAACGGCGGCGATCGATCATTGCATTTCTCCTTGAATTGACTGGGACGGCGGGTGCCGCCACGTTCAGGAGTGCAATACCGGGTGCCGCCGGCAACTATTCCTGGCGCGGTTCAAAATAAAGCGGGAATAAAACGCGACGTTCCCCGGTATTGCACCAAAGCGCGGGAAAAGCGCATCGACAATGGGAATGGCAAATTGACGGGCTTACAATGCTCCCCTCGCAGCCGCAAACGCGAAAGGGCAGGGTTGGACAACAGGACACAGCAATTCGAGGCGGTGGTGCTGCCGCATCTCGACGCGGCCTATAACCTGGCCCGCTGGCTGCTGAAGGACGATGACGGCGCGCGCGATGCGGTGCAGGACGCGTATCTGCGCGCGTTCCGCTTCTTCGATCGCCTGCAGGGCGAGGAGGCGCGCCCCTGGTTGCTCGCAATCGTGCGCAACACCTGTTATTCGCTGCTGGGCAAGCGCCGCCAGTTTGGCGACCAGGTCGAATTCGACGAGGAGCGCGACAGCGAATTCGTCGAGGGTACCGCAGGATCCGGCGGCGGCGATCCGGCCGCGCAGTTGTCCCGCAAGGTCGAAAGTGCCCGCATCGACGAAGCCATCGAATGGCTTCCGTCGGTCTATCGCGAAGTCATCGTGCTGCGGGAACTCGAAGAACTCGGCTATGAAGAAATCGCGCAGGTCGCGAATGTTCCGGTCGGTACAGTAATGTCGCGCTTGTCGCGCGCCCGTGCGCTGCTTCGCAAACGCCTGGGCCGGCCGGACGGGGAGGGATGAGCCATGGACGAACGTGACGACGATTTGAGCGCATTGATCAAGGCCGGCGCGACGCGCCACGCCGCCCCGTCCCACCTCCGGGCAAGGATCGACGCAAGAATCGCCGAGACGGGCACGCCCCGCGCAGGCGACGCTTCCTTCGGGCACATGCCGGTACTGCCGGTGCAGGCATGGCGCCGCTGGGCGAACATGGGCACCGCCTTCGCAATCGGCGTGGTGGCCAGCGTGGCGGTGATGCTGGTATTGCGCGGCGGCGTCGACGAGGATCGCCTTGCGCAGGCGGTGGTCGACAGCCACGTCCGCTCATTGATGAGCGCGCACCTGGTCGACGTGGAATCGTCGGACCGGCATACGGTCAAGCCGTGGTTTGCCGGCAAGCTCGACTACGCGCCTCCCGTCAGAGACCTCGCCGCCGAAGGCATCCCCCTGGCCGGAGGCCGCCTCGACTATGTGGGCCAGCGGCCGGTGGCGGCGCTGGTATACCGGCTCAATCGGCACACGATCAATGTTTTCATCTGGCCCGCAACAGCAAGCCCGGCACAGGATCCGGTGTTCGCCGTGCGCCAGGGATTCAATGTCGCGCACTGGAGCGGCGATGGCATGCAGTTTTGGGCTGTGTCGGATGCGAATGCCGGCGAATTGCGCAACGTCGTGCGTTTGCTTGCGCTCAAGTAAAGGCCGCAGGCCGGTATCAACGGCGCCGCGCACGCGCGTAAGAATCCATCGGCAGCGGGCTTTCGCAGAATGCGCGCCAGTCTGCCTCGACTTGCGTCGCCAGGCGTTCCGCCAATTCGATCAGCGCGGGTCGCCACGCGCCCACGGCGTGTCCGAATGCGACCAGTTCGTCGGCAACGGCCGAATCTTGCTGGCCGCTGCTGCGCAATTGTCCCCATGCCACGATCTTTCCCATCGCCGCGACGATGGGCTGCACCTTCGCCAGCTTGCCTTTCGCGGCCGCCAGGTTGAGCCGGTCCTCGCTCGGCTGCAGTCCGCGCAGGACGAAGGACTTGTCGTTCATTTCCACGCTGTGCAGGAATGCCGGCGATACCGCCTGTATGCGGCGCTGGATCGACACAACGCGATCGGCCTCGCTCTTCCAATTCGGCTGCCGCGCTTTCACGTAGGGTAAAAGCACAGACGGCCGCGCTTCCTTGAGATCGAGCAGATAGTTGCCGTCGGGCGAGCCCTTACCTTCGACCAGCAACACGTAGCGCTCCACGCCGAGGCTGCCCGTTCCGGCGATCCGCCGCGCTACGTCGAGCAGCCTGAAAAATTTCGGGTCCTCCTGGCGCGCTGCGAACTCCGCCATGAATTGTTCCACCCGTGCCCGCTGCGTCTTGTCGGCGGGCAGGGCTTTCGTTCCGTCCACACGCAAGCTGCGTTTTCCGCCCCGGCTTTCAGTCCGGCTGTCGAGCAGCTCCGCACGCTTGCGCCGGGCGGCGGCTTCCAACAGGTCCCTGATCAGGCCTTGCGGCGTCTCGCGTTCGATGCTGCCGGCTTTGCCGCCCTGCAAGGATTGTGCGTAAGAAGTCACGAAGCCGTCGCACAGGGCGCGGGCGCCGGCTTTATCCACCCGAATTTCTTTCGACGCGACCATGATGCTCGACATCAGCCGCACCGGATCGCTGTAGCAGGGTGCATCCACGGCCTCGTCGAAGTCGTTCACGTCGAAATGCACGAGCCGGTTGTCGCCCTTGTAGCAGCCGAAGTTTTCCAGATGCAGGTCGCCACAGGTCCAGGCGAACGGCACCGCACTGGTCCAGAATGCCTGCGGTGCCTCTGACCAGAACAGGTGGCAGGTGCCGCGCAGAAAGGAGAACGCGTTGACGCGCAGGGCTTTGTATTTCAGGGAGAGCCGCTCGGGATCGCGGCCCCGGTTGAAACTTGCGATCGCTGTGGCGATGTCGGGCTCGGCGGGCATATTGAAAGCAGATAAAAGGTAAATGAGGAAAGAGGAAAGAGGAAGGAAAAATGCCTCAGACAGGTTTTCGTTTCAACCTTTCCTGCTGCGCTTCAAGTGTTCCCTTGTCTTTTCTCTCGCCTCTTTTCTCTCCCGCGGCCAGTGCGGCGGGCGTCAGTCTTCGAGCCCCAGCAGGCGCGCGGGGCTTTTCTTCACCATCAAATCCACGTCCGCCTGCGAAACGCCTTCCTTGAGCAGGCCGGTGATCATGTCTTCCATGCCGTCGGGGTGGGTCATGTTGGCGTGCTGGCCGAGGTCGGTGGACAGCACCACGTGATCCGCGCCGATTTCGCCGACCACGTTCGCCACATCCTTGAGCGTCACCTTTTTCCAGTGCTTCATCCACGCGTGCTGCGCATCCGGACCGGCCATCGACTGCAGGTAGCAGTACTCGATGTAGGCGCCCATCTGTGCAACCTCCTTGGCCTGCGCTATCGTCAGGCCGGGAATGTTCGTCAGCGCGTGTGTAACGAGGATGTTCTTCACACCGAGTTCCCTTGCGCGCTTGACCACGGCCATGACTTCCTCGGCATGGATGTGCCCGGTCGCGAGTACGAGATTCTCGCGCGCTATGATCTTCAGAACCTCCTCGAGTTGCGGTGTCACGACGCCGCCGGGTGCGACGACGATGCCGGAGCCTTTCGGGTCCACCAGCGTCTTGACGTGCATGTCGGAGTCGAAGGTGGGCAGCCATACCACCTTGCCGCGTCCGCCGGACATCCGGTGCATCCATTCGACCGCCGCGGGATTGATGCCGCCCACGGCGTTGTTGAGCACGATGCCGCCGAAGATCTCGATGCCGGGCACCATTTTCATGACCAGCACCGCGCGATCCGCGGTCATGGTGACGTGGTTCTTCAGCACCAGCCCGCGCATGCCTTTGCGTTTCGCCAGCACGGCCACGTCGATGTCGTCCATGCTGCGCCCGAACACATCGGGTTCGGAGTGAACGTGGAAATCAATGGTGCCTTGGGCAGGGCTGGTTTTCGGCGGCGGGGCGGGGAAGCCGACCTGTGCCGGCAATGGGCCGGCGGCGGCCAGGCCCAGTGCGGTGAAGGCCACGGCGATCAGACGGCTGGTCATGGCAACTCTCTCCCGTTTATTGGCATGCGGCAATGATGCAGAGAAAAGAGGCGGGAGGAAAGTGGAAAGGATCAAACGCGGAGTCGAAGTCATCCTTCCGGTCGGGTGCCGGATGCGGGCGACTCTAGTAGGGTTAAGTCATAAACAGGCGTGACGTCTAAGGCTTGGCGCCAATGTCTGCGCGGCGGCGATATACTGCCAACGCCAGCGCAAGCGCGACCGCAGGCGTCCAAACCCAAAGGAGTTCGGAGGCAAGCACCGCGATGCCGCGAGCCGAGAGAAACCGCGACACGCCGATTGGCGAAACCTCGATGACCCGGAAGGGCGAGAAGAACCGCTCGTTTGAGAACGGCCAGAGGAAGGCGATGCCAGCGCCGCCGTTGGTGAAGCTGTCGAGAACGCCATGCGAAGCGGCGGCAGCAAACAAAAAGAGAAAAACGACAGGGACGGATGCCCGAAACCAGCCCGATGCGAAACAACCCAAAAGCGCAAGCGCGGCTGCGAATGCAAGCGAATGGGTAAAGCCGCGGTGCGCAAATTCGGATCCGAAGTAAATGCCGAACTGGATTCCGATGACGTCGAGGTCCGGGACGATCGACGCGATCACGCCGGCTACCAGCAGGCGCCGCGGGATGATGTCGCTACCCAGGCCGAGGCCGATCGCGAGCGGGACAACTGGGTGGGTCAGGATGGTTGGCATCTAGATCTGACTGAATACCGCACAATTCTCGCCACGCGCCGCAAGCGGCACAAGTGTTCCCTTGAGGCACGAAGGCCACGAGGGAACACGAAGAAAAACAGAGATGGATGCCGGACGTATGTGGCGAGTAGAGCTGGGAGTCCAACGGATGCGCAATTCCACCGCGGCGTTTCTGCGATCAAAAGACAGTATCCTCTATCGTGCCTCAAGGGAACACTTGTGCCGCTTGCGGCGCGTGGTGAGACTTGGGTTTTAGATTGTTGCGATTGCCTCGATGGCAACGAGCACGCCCGGAATGTCGGCGCCGAAGCGGGCCATCGCGCGCGCCGGCTTCGCGCCGGGAAAGAACTCCGCATAGACTTCGTTCATTTCCTTATACAGGTCGGTGCGGACCAGCAGCACCGTCACCTTCACGACACGATCGAGCGAACTGCCGGCCGCTTCCAGGATCGTCTTCACGTTGCGCAGCGATTGCCGTGTCTGCTCCTGCATCGTCGTGCCGACGATTTCGGTGGGACCGCCACCCGGTTTCACCGGGATCTGCCCCGACACGAATACGAAACCATTCGCCACGACGGCGTGCGAATAGGGCGAGTGCGGGGCGGGATAGCCGGGAATGTCGTTGATATGTCGCGTCGTCATGATCGTCGTCCAGAGTGTGAGTTGAATGAATGGCGAGGCCGCCAGGCGGTATGGGGTTGCCCGGCGCAAGTGGTGAAAGTCACGCAACTCACTAGCGGGATCAGCGGTGAAACCACGTCGCAGCCTTTGTGTTTTCCGGTTTTATGGCCGCCTTCAATATGTCGGCGAGCGCGGGCATGTTCCGACATCCCGCAATCCGCACATCCTGATCCGACTTCGCTTTCAGCAAGATCGAGACAAGCCGGTCCTTGCAGTACTGGAGTGCGACCTTCCTGAACTTCCGCAAGCGTGATCGTTACGACCGTATCCCTGTATTGCACATTGAGAAATCGATCGTCCTCCGAAGTGTAAATGACGGCATAGGCGTTCGCTCCCTCGCGCCTGGTTTTATGCATTCCATAGACGAGATGGGACAGGCGGACGATGGCCGCTACCGGAATGACGTAGGCCGACAATTTGGTGCTGCCCGTGGCGCCGGCAATGCATCCGGCCATGATCAGGACAAAGAAAAAACTGACCCAGAGCGACCTGCGGGATTGCGCCGTTACGTACGCCGGATCGATTTCGAATCTCATTTTGGTCGACTGGCTTGTCGGCTGGCCCGAAAATAAAGTTACGGGGAATGCTCACATCCATCCCATTGTAATTTCCGGGCTGACTTTCGCAAAGGGCAGGGAGCGAGGGACTCCGGGTTCCGGGAATGAGCCGGCCGCTGGCGGCGGCCTGAGTCAAATCAAATGCAGAAGGCGAGATTGTGCGTTTTTCTACCCTCATCTTTTCACCCGCAACGCCGGCAACTGCGACCGCAGTTCCCGAAGCTGTGCTTCGAGCCCGTGGATGCGTTCGATCAGGTTCAGCGCAACGGACAATGCATTCGCGTCGAGGTCGAAATCTTCGCGCAGGCGGCTGACGGCGCGCACGGTGACAACGCAGTCGGCCGTGAAGCTCCAGTGCGCTGAATGCGTGTCCGCAGGAATCAGCGCGCCGTACTCGACGAGTTCGCGCAGCAGGTCGGTCGACAGGCCCGACAGTTCCGCCAGTTCTTCGATCGACACTTCGGCGTCGTGCAGCCACTGTGCATCGGTGAGTTCGGTTTTCATT
>DASWEZ010000077.1:0-29596 GCA_036394495.1 Burkholderiales bacterium | reverse complement strand
AGGTGCCGGCGGGGTTGGCCGGCCTGAGCTTTTTCTGTCGGTTTTGCACCATGCGCCAATGACGCGCGGATCTCTTCCGGAAACGGCATCGGTTTCAGATCATCGGCTCCGACGCAGGCGACGTTGACGGTGGCGCGCACCAGGGTTTCGCCGTTGCGCCTGACTTCCTGCGCAAACGTCAGTTGCGCGCGGCCCATTTTCCCGACATCCGCGCTGACCGTCACCAGGTCGTCGAGCAGGGCCGGCTTCATGTAGGCGATCTCCAGCTGCCTGACGATGAATACGAGCCCGAATCGGCTGACGAGTTCCCCTGCATCGAATCCGCGCTCCCGCATCCACTCCATGCGGGCGCGCTCGAGAAAATCCAGATAAGTCGCATGGAACATCACCCCGCCGGCGTCGGTGTCCTGGTAGTACACGCGCACTGGAATCTCGAACTCGATGTCAGTTCTCCCGCCACAGCTCACCGCTGCCCGACGGCGAGGGCACGGCGAGGCCGAAATGCCGGTAAGTCGAGGCGGTCGCCATGCGCCCGCGTGGGGTGCGCTGCAAATAACCCTGCTGGATCAGGAAGGGCTCGAGCACGTCCTCGATGGTATCGCGCTCTTCGCCGATCGCCGCGGCCAGGTTGTCGATGCCGACCGGGCCTCCGCCGAATTTCTCCACCACGGCAAGCAACAGCTTGCGGTCCATCACATCCAGCCCGATCCGGTCCACATCCAGCATCTTCAGGGCCGCATCCGCGATCTCCCGGTCGACCTTGCCCTGTGCCTTCACTTCCGCGTAGTCGCGCACGCGGCGCAGCAACCGGTTCGAAATGCGCGGCGTGCCGCGCGAACGCGACGCGATCTCCAGCGCACCCTCCAGCGTGGTCTCGACGTTCAGCAGGCCAGCGGAGCGCTGGACGATGCGTGTGAGTTCGGCCGGCGAATAGAATTCGAGGCGCGAAACGATACCGAAGCGGTCGCGCAGAGGATTGGTCAGCATGCCGGCCCGGGTGGTGGCACCGATCAGCGTGAAAGGCGGCAGGTCGAGCTTGACCGAGCGCGCGGCCGGGCCTTCGCCGATCATGATGTCGAGCTGAAAGTCTTCCAGCGCGGGATAGAGAATTTCCTCGACCACCGGCGAGAGCCGGTGAATCTCGTCGATGAACAGCACGTCGTTGGGCTCGAGGTTGGTCAGCAGCGCCGCGAGATCGCCGGGGCGTTCCAGCACCGGCCCCGAGGTCTGCCGCAGGTTGACGCCCATTTCCCTGGCGATGATGTGCGCCAGCGTGGTCTTGCCCAGTCCGGGCGGACCGAACAACAGTACGTGATCGAGGGCCTCGCCACGGTTCCTGGCGGCTTCGATGAAGATCTGGAGCTGGCCGCGGATCTTTTCCTGTCCGATGTATTCGTCGAGCTGCTTGGGACGCAGAGCCCTCTCGAGCGCTTCCTCCTGCGTCGACTGCGGGGCGGGCGTGATCAGACGGTCGGTTTCGATCATCCTTTATCGTCGCTGCAAAGATGCGCTTCTGGCATCAGCCGCGGCCGCTCTTGAACTCCTGCAACAAGGGCCGGATCTCGTCGGCACGGGCGTCCACCTCTTTCGGCAGATCGAGCGCCAGCTCGTCTATGCGGTGGCTGATGATGCCGGTCAGCTTCAGGATCGCGGTCACGAAATATTTCTTGCCCAGCGCCGAATAGGCGAAGCGCTGGCCGTCGGCATTGGTTGCATCCTGGATGGAGAAGCGCATCTCGTCGTCCTCCTTGTTCCAGACGTGCTGCATGCGGCTGCGCTCTTCCTGGACGCCGGGGATATCCTTCAGCTTGCCGGAGAACGACAGCGTCGTGATCACATGCGTGGATACCGTGTGGTCGACGATCTTCGCCTGCTTGCGGCCGACATCGGAATGAAAGTGCGTGAGCAGGACGTCCAGTTCCTCGGCGGAGAATTCGCGCGAGTCGAGATCTTCCCATTGCGGACGCAACCAGTCCAGATTGGTGAAATCGTCTGCAACCTTCGCCATGACCGGCTGCAGCAGGATTTGCTCGGCGCGCTGCCACTGCGGATTGCGCAGGTTCCAGTCGGGGCCGAGCTTTTCTTCCTTGCCCAGGCGCGTGAGCAGGCTGCGAATGGCGACCAGGGCCTCCTGCTTGAGGTAATAGTTGCCTATCGATACCGATGTCGTCAGATCGTGCAGACCGATGAGCTGCTCGATCTGTTGTTTCTTGCCGGCGTCCTCGTCGGCAGCGGCCGTCGCGCCGGCAGCGCATGTCAGCAATGCCAGGGCCATCACCACCGCACGCGCTGCAACCATCATTTTTGACCATCCATTCGTTCGACAAAGCCAGCCTGAAAAGTGCCACGGATTATAGCCCAGCACCCCGGGGAATCATCATTCCGCGCGCGGGTATTTGTGTCGTTCTCGGACGACATGGAAAACGCAGCGCCGCGCCGCCGCGCCGATCACGCCTTCGAGAGCAGTTTCAGCGCGCTGCGAATCGCTTCCTGTACCGGTGTGTCCGGTGCGATCCGGCCGAGCGCGTGCGTCGCTTCCTTGTCGCTGTAACCAAGTGCAAGCAAGGCATTCAACGCATCGCTCCGGATCTCGGCGTCGCCGCCGGGAGCGGGCGCGCCGATGACGGCGTTGAGCTTGTCGCGCAATTCCAGCAGCAGCCGTTCCGCCGTCTTCTTGCCGATGCCGGGAATCTTGGTAAGCCGTGCGCCGTCGTGCGCCAGGACCACCTGATACAGCTCGGCCACCGACATGCCGGACAATACCGACAGCGCGGTACGCGCGCCCACGCCGCTGATCTTCAGCAACTGGCGGAACAACTGCCGCTCCTGGTCGGCCGCGAAGCCGAACAGCAAGTGCGCGTCCTCGCGCACGATCAGGTGCGTATGCAGGGTGATGGTCGAACCGGTGGCGGGCAACTGGAAGAACGTGCTCATCGGCACATCGACTTCGTAACCGACGCCTTGAACCTCCACCACGATCGTGGGGGGGCGCTTCTCGATCAACTGCCCGGTCAGCCGGCCGATCACACCAGTCTCCCGCGTTTCATCCTGAATCCCCGTGTCTGCAGTTTCCCCATGCCGAGTCCGCCATGCGCGTGACAGATCGCGCATGCCAGGGCGTCGGCGGCATCGGCGCTGGGATCGCCGGAAAGCTTGAGCAAGCGGCGCACCATCTCCTGTACCTGCTCCTTGCGCGCGTGGCCATTGCCGACCACCGCCTGTTTGACCTGCAACGCGGTGTATTCCGATACCGGCAGGGCGCTGATGACCGCCGCGCAGATGGCGGCACCCCGCGCCTGGCCGAGCAGCAGCGTGGACTGGGGATTGACGTTGACGAACACTTTCTCGACGGCGACTTCCTGCGGCTTGATCTGTGCAATGACTTCCGAAAGGCCTTCGAGAATCGTGCGGATGCGCTCCGGCAATTCACCGCGTCCGTCGGTACGTATGCAGCCGCTGGTGACGTAAGTCAGCTTCTGGCCACATTTTTCCAGCACGCCAAACCCGGTAATGCGCAGTCCGGGATCGATGCCGAGGATTCTGATGACGGGTGAGGTGGGAGGTACCAGGCGTGAGCCGGAAACAGCCATGCTCTCTTTCAGCATGAACCGGGACCGTGGATCATATTGCGCGCCCCGGTCGTCATCCCTCGCCGTCCATGACCGCGCTCGTATAGACCTCCTGCACGTCGTCAAGGGACTCCAGCGCGTCCAGGAGCTTTTGCATTTTTGCGGCATCCTCGCCGGTGAGCGGGATTTCAATCGCCGGCTTCATGGTGACTTCGGCGAGTTCGGCCTTGAGGCCGGACTTCTCGAGTTTATCCTTGACCGCGAGAAAGTCGATGGGCGTGGCGATGACCTCGATACTGCCATCGTCGTTGGCGATGACATCTTCGGCACCGGCCTCCAGCGCCGCTTCCATGACCTTGTCCTCGCTGGTGCCCGGCGCGAACAGGAGCTGGCCGCAATGCCGGAACAGGAAGGCAACCGAACCTTCGCTGCCCAGATTGCCGCCGTGCTTGGCGAAAGCATGGCGCACCTCTGCGACGGTGCGCACGCGATTGTCCGTCATGCAGTCCACGATGACCGCCGCTCCGGCGATGCCATAGCCCTCGTAACGGATTTCCTCATAGCTCACACCCTCCAGTTCGCCGCTGCCGCGCTTGGTGGCGCGCTCGACGGTGTCCTTCGGCATGTTGTTCGCGTAGGCCTTGTCCACCGCCAGGCGCAATCGCGGGTTGGCCGTGATGTCGGAACCACCAAGGCGCGAAGCGACCGTGATTTCCTTGATCAGCCGGGTAAAGATCTTGCCGCGCTTGGCGTCCTGGCGTCCCTTGCGGTGCTGGATGTTGGCCCATTTGCTGTGACCTGCCATACCTTCCTCTGCGTTGGCAGCCGCCGCCCGATCACGTCGATCTGTCTAGGCGGCTGATATAATTATTAAAAAATCTTACCATAGGGTCCGCTCCCGACAGTACCCAATTGCCCATGACGCAACCCCTGCCGATCGCGAAGTCCGCGCATGAACTTTGCCTGCTGCCAGGACTCGCGAACCGCCACGGACTGATCACCGGCGCCACCGGCACGGGCAAGACCGTCACCTTGCAGATCATGGCCGAAGCCTTCAGCTCGATCGGCGTGCCGGTGTTCATGGCCGACGTCAAAGGCGATCTCGCCGGCCTGTCGCAGCCCGGCGCAATGAATCCAAAGCTCAGGGAACGCATCGACCATCTTGCCCTCGGCGACTTCGCCTTTGCCGGCTGCCCGACGGCGTTCTGGGACGTTTATGGTGCCCTCGGCCATCCGGTACGGGCGACGGTATCCGAAATGGGGCCGCTGCTGCTGGCGCGGCTGCTGAACCTCAACGAAACCCAGGGCGGCGTACTGACGCTGGTGTTCAGGATCGCCGACGACAAGGGCATGCTGCTGCTCGACCTCAAAGACTTGCGCGCGATGGCGCAGCACGTCGGCGACAACGCCAGACAGTTCACCACCGAGTACGGCAACATCTCTGCAGCCAGCATCGGCGCGATCCAGCGCGGGTTGATCGCCATCGACGAGCAGGGCGGCGACCACTTTTTCGGCGAGCCGGCCCTCAATATCGCCGACCTGATGCAGACCGACGACAAGGGCCGCGGTGTGATCAACATCCTTGCCGCCGACAAGCTGATGAACGCGCCCAAGGCGTATGCCACGTTGCTGCTGTGGCTGCTGTCGGAACTGTTCGAGAAACTGCCCGAGGTCGGCGATCCCGAGAAGCCGAAGCTTGTGTTCTTCTTCGACGAAGCGCATCTGCTGTTCAACGACGCGCCGCCTGCGCTGCTGGACAAGATCGAACAGGTGGTGCGGCTGATCCGCTCCAAGGGTGTGGGCGTCTATTTCGTGACGCAGAACCCGCTGGACGTGCCGGACACAGTGCTCGGACAACTGGGCAACCGCGTGCAGCATGCGTTGCGCGCCTTTACGCCGCGCGACCAGAAAGCCGTGAAAACCGCGGCAACGACGCTGCGCGCCAATCCCGCGCTCGACGTGGAAAAGGCGATCACCGAACTGGCCGTCGGCGAGGCACTGGTCTCATTTCTCGACGAGAAAGGCCGCCCGTCGATGGTCGAGCGGGCGTTCGTGCTGCCGCCCCACAGCCGCATCGGACCGATCACGACGGACGAGCGCACGGCTTCGATCAAGCGCTCGCTGGTGGCGGGCATCTATGAGCAGGTGGTCGACCGAGAATCCGCTTACGAAGTGCTCAAGGCGCGCCAGCAAACTGCAACGGCGGCGCAACCGCCCTCGGCGCCTGCGCCGGCACCGGCCTCTACCGGTTCCGTGTTCGGCGACGTACTGGGCAGCGTGTTCGGCGGCGGCAGTTCACGCCGCCAATCGGCCGGCGAGGCGATGGTGAAAAGCGCGGCCCGCGCGGTCGGCTCGGAAGTGGGGCGGCAGATAATCCGCGGCGTGCTTGGCTCCATCCTCGGCGGTTCCAGCCGCCGGCGTTGACGTCGCCGTCGATGCCGGCCTGCGTTCCGGGCGCTGCCGCCCGCTCTCCCGCTGCCGGCACCGTTTGCGTACTTCTGGCCGCGATCTGCTTTTCGGCCAAGGCAATCCTGATCAAGCTCGCTTATGTTTACCCGGTCGATGCCGCCACCCTGCTGACCCTGAGGTTATTGTTCTCGGCGCCGTTCTTCGTCCTGATGGCGCTATGGTCGAAACGCGAAGCGGCGCCGTTGTCGCGCAGGCAGTGGTTGTGGGTGGTGGTGCTGGGATTCAGCGGCTACTACCTGGCGAGTTACCTGGATTTTCTCGGACTGCGCTATATCACGGCGGGGCTCGAGCGCCTGATCCTGTTTCTGTACCCGACTGTCGTGGTGCTGCTATCCGCCTGGTGGCTGAAGAAGCCGATTCGCTCCCATCATTTCATTGCGCTAGGGCTGTGCTATGGCGGCATCGCGCTGGTCTTCACCGAGAACCTGAACTTCGGCGGCCACGCGCATGAAGTCGCCCTGGGCGGCGCACTGGTGTTTGCCAGCGGGGTGATTTACGCGTTCTACCTGATCGGCGCCGGGGAGATCGTCGGCAAGATCGGCGCGATGCGCTTTACGGCCTATGCCATGCTGGCGGCGTGCGTGTTTTGCGTGCTGCAGTTCCTGCTGACGCACGAAACCCGGGCGCTCGACGTGCCGGCGCAGGTTTATTGGCTGACGCTGGCGATGGCCATCATCTCCACGGTGATCCCGGCCTGGTTGATGGCGGAAGGTATCCGCCTGACGGGCGCCAACCACGCCGCAATGGTCGGATCGGTCGGGCCGGTGGCAACGATCTTCTTCGGCCACTGGTTTCTCGGCGAGCCGATCACTTTCATCCAGATCACCGGCGCCGCGCTCGTGCTCGCGGGTGTCGCCCTGGTCAGCGCCAGGCAAAACTGACCCTGGCCGCACTGCCGGGTCCGCGAGATTTCAGAAGTGAAATAGCGCGGACAACACCGCCGCATTGACCCGGAAGTATCCGTCGGTCAACGGATCGGGCATTCTGTAATTTTCCCATTCCGCCCGCACGGTGAATGCCGGGTTTAAGTTGTAGTCGACGCCTGCGCCGAATTTTTCGCGCAACTTGGTCTCCGAAATGCTGCCACCAAACGAATCCGAAGCGCTGGTCCTTGCGTAGGCGATGCCCACACGCCCGATCAGCGACCATTTCTCGTCGAGCGGAAGTGTGCCGACGGCATCGACGAACGGTGCGCTCATTTTGTATTCCAGGTTCAGGACCTGGAAACTGACACCGTTGGAAATGAGCGCGGACGCCGAGGCTTTGCCCAGAGTGGCATAACCGACTTCGATCGCTATATGCCGGTCGAAACTGTAACCCAGGAAGACCTTGCCCTCGGTGGAGTGGGAGGTATCGTTATTCGAATCCACGACGGTTCCCCCGAACAAGTTTGCGATTGACGATGCCTCACTATCGATCGACTGCTGCGGAACTGTCGCGAAAGTGCGGCCGAGACCAAGGCCGACATACCAAGGCGTGACTGATGTCTTGGCGATGTCCTGCGATGCAGCTTCTCCCGTCAATCCGGCGAACGCCAGTAAAACCAAGCCTGTCGTTGCATACTTCTTCACTTGAGCCTCCTCTTGGTTGGGATCGGAATACGGGGCATTTGTACCCGAATGTCACTGCCATGTAAACGACAGCCGACACCCGGCGTATGTTTCAGACGTTGAAGCGGAAATGCATGACGTCGCCATCCTTGACGACATACTCCTTGCCTTCGAGCCGCATTTTTCCGGCTTCCTTGGAACCCTGTTCGCCCTTGTGCGCGATGTAGTCGTCGAAAGCTATGACCTCGGCGCGGATGAAGCCCTTCTCGAAATCGGTATGGATCACGGCGGCAGCCTGGGGCGCGGTATCGCCCTTGTGGATGGTCCACGCGCGCACTTCCTTCTCGCCAGCGGTGAAATAAGTCTGCAATCCGAGCTGTTCGTAGCCCGCGCGGATCAACCGATTCAGCCCCGGTTCCTGCAGGCCCATGTCGGCGAGGAACACGCGCTTGTCCTCGTCGGACAAGTCGGCGATCTCGGCTTCCATTCGCGCACTGAACGCCACCACCGGCGCGCCTTCCTTCGCGGCTTTTTGCCGGACCTTCTGCAGCAGCGGATTGTCTTCCCCAAAACCGTGTTCGTCGACGTTGGCGGCGTACAGCGTCGGCTTCGCCGTGATCAGGCACAGCGGCTTGATGATGGCCTGCTCTTCCCTGGACAAGTCCAGCGCGCGCACTGGCTTGGCCTGGTCGAGTTGCGCCTGTACCTTGTCCAATGCCGCGACCAGCAGCTTCGCTTCCTTGTCGCCGGACTGCGCCAGCTTGCGGTTGCGCGTCAGCGTCTTCTCGACCGTGGCCAGGTCGGCCAGCGCCAGTTCGGTTTCGATGGTCTCGATGTCAGACAGCGGATCGACCTTGCCGGTCACGTGCACGATATTGTCGTCGGCGAAACAGCGCACGACGTGAACGATGGCGTCGGTCTCGCGGATGTTGGCGAGGAACTGGTTGCCGAGACCTTCACCCTTCGACGCGCCGGCGACGAGTCCGGCGATGTCCACGAACTCGACGATCGCGGCAATGATCTTCAGCGGTTTCGCGATGGCTGCGAGTTGCGCAAGGCGCGGGTCGGGCACTTCGACGATACCGACATTCGGCTCGATGGTGCAGAACGGATAATTTTCCGCGGCGATGCCGGCCTTGGTCAGCGCATTGAACAGGGTCGACTTGCCGACATTCGGCAGTCCGACGATTCCACATTTCAGAGACATGTCTGGTGATCAGTAAACGGTAAACGGTAAACGGTGAATCCGGTCCAGGCCGGTCACTGTTCACTGTTCACAGTTCACGCTTTCGTGTGCAGCTTGAGCATGGCAGCCTCGCACTTGTCATCAAGCAACAGTGGCCAGGTATCGAGGCTGCGCTCGATGGCGTCGTCGATCAGCGGCAGTTCTTCCTTGCGCGGTGCGTTGAGCACGAAGTTCACCATTTGCTCTCGATCCACTGGCCGGCCGATGCCGATACGCAGCCGCCAGTAGTCCGGCCCCAGGTGCGCCGTGATGTCCTTCAGGCCGTTGTGGCCCGCCGAACCGCCGCCCTTTTTCAGCCTGACCTCGCCCGGCGGCAAATCGAGTTCATCGTGCACGACCAGCATGTCCTCCGGGGCGATCTTGTAGAACTGTGCAAGCGCCTGCACGGCGCGGCCGCTGACATTCATGAAAGTAGCAGGCTTGAGCAGCCAGCACTCCCTGCCGCCGCCGGCGAGCTTGCCGGCATGGCCGTGGAAGCGGGATTCCGGACGCAGATGAGCGCCCGCCCGCGCGGCCAGCCTGTCCACCCACCAGAAACCGGCGTTGTGGCGGGTGGCCTCGTGTTCCCGACCCGGGTTACCCAATCCTACGACGAGTTTCATGTCGATTGCACGCCTCGGAAAAAAGCGGCATTGAAAAGAAAGCGGGCGTTGAAACAAACCGGCCTGCCGAACAGGCAACGCTGACGGCAGGCCGTGGTTCGAACTGCGGAAAAATTACTTCTTGCCGCCTTCCTTCTTTTCGGGCTCCTTCTTCTTCTCGGGTTCCTTCTTGGCATCCGCCCCGGCTGCGGGTGCGGCACCTGCGACGGGAGCAGCGCCCTCGGCGGCGGCGCCTTCTGCCACCACAGCGGTAACGGTGGGTTCCACCTCGACCATCGCGCGCGGGATCTGCACAGTCGCCACCACGGCGTTGTCGCCGCGCGTCAGCTGCACCGATTCCACGCCCTTGGGGATCTTCAGGTCGGCCAGGTGCACCGCTGCGCCGATTTCGAGAGTCTGCAGATCGACCTCGATGAACTCCGGCAGATCGTCCGGCAGGCAGGTGATGTCCATTTCGTTCATCACATGGCTGACGATGCCGCCGCCGGTTTTCACCCCGGGAGCGATATCGGCATTGATGAAGTGCAACGGCACTTTCATGTGCACCTTCTTGTTGGCCGATACGCGCTGGAAGTCGACGTGCAGGATCAATTGCTTCCAGGGGTGCATTTGCACGTCGCGCAGCAGTACGCGTTCTTTCTTGCCATCCACCGTCATGCTCAGGATCGATGCGTGAAAGGCTTCCTGCTTGAGCTGGTGGAACAGCCCGTTGTGGTCGAACTCCACGTTTTTCGCGGGATGGTCTCCGCCGTAGATAATGCCCGGTACCTTGCCCGTGATGCGCAGGCGGCGGCTCGCACCCGTTCCCTGCAGCGCACGAGACACCGCATTGACTTCGATCGTTGCCATGTGACTCTCCTAAATGAAGGCGGCGACCGCGACCAGTCACCCCCTGTTCCAAAAGGGACGGCATCGCTGCCGCCCCACCGTAAAATCGTCAGAACAAAAACTATTCCATGAACAGCGAGGAGACCGAATCCTCGTTGCTGATGCGCAGCATCGTTTCGGCCAGCAATGCGGCGATGCTCAACTGACGGATGCGCTTGCAGTGCTTTGCGTCATCGCGCAACGGGATCGTATCCGTCACCACCAATTCGTCCAGCACCGATTTCTCGATGCGCTCGATCGCCTTGCCCGACAGCACCGGATGGGTACAGTACGCCAGCACTTTCTCCGCGCCTTTTTCCTTCAGTGCCAGCGCCGCCTCGCACAGCGTGTTCGCGGTATCGACCATGTCGTCCATGATCACGCAAGTGCGCCCGGCAACATCGCCGATGATGTTCATCACCGTGGCCACATTGGGCCGCGGACGGCGCTTGTCGATGATCGCCAGATCGGACTCGAGGCGCTTGGCCAACGCCCGCGCCCTGACCACACCGCCGACGTCGGGCGACACCACCACCAGATCCTGGTGGCCGAGCTTCCAGATGTCCCCCAGCAGGATCGGCGCCGAGTAGACGTTGTCCACCGGGATGTCGAAAAAACCCTGGATCTGGTCGGCATGCAGATCCATCGTCAGCAGGCGATCCACGCCCGCCACCACCATCATGTTCGCCACCACCTTGGCGCTGATTGCCACCCGCGCCGAGCGCGGCCGCCGGTCCTGGCGCGCATACCCCAGGTAAGGCACCGCTGCGGTAATGCGCCCGGCAGATGAGCGCTTCAGCGCATCGGCCATCAGCAGGACTTCCATCAGGTTGTCATTGGTCGGCATGCAGGTCGACTGCAGCACAAAGACATCCTTGCCCCGCACGTTTTCCAGCAACTCGACCATCACCTCGCCATCGCTGAAGCGGCCGACCGTGGCCCGTCCGAGCGGAATATTGAGATGTTTGACGACGTCCTCGGCAAGCTTCGGATGCGCGTTGCCGGTAAACACCATCAAGCTGTCATAAGCCATTTCTAGGCACTCGACACTGGAGACTGGGGGATCGAAAAACCCGATTTAACCGGTTCAATCAAATCCGGGTCCAAAAATAAAATGAGCCGCAAGCATGCTCGCGGCTGCCGTTACCAGTCTCCAGTCCGCGCCGACCACTGCCTGAACTGGCTGGGGAGGTAGGGATCGAACCTACGAATGCCGGAATCAAAATCCGGTGCCTTACCACTTGGCGACTCCCCAAAATATCTATTCGTCCTCCGACCACAGAGGATGCCGGTCCAGGCCGCGCGCCACGAAGCCCTGCATGTCCGCCGGCAATTCCAAAAGGACCCGGCGAGCCTGCTCTTCACTGTCAAACGCGCAAAAAACACACGCCCCGGATCCGGTCATGCGGGCATCGCCGTATCGGTGCAACCACTCGAGATGACGGGCCACCTGTGGGTACCGCCCGCACACCACCGGCTCAAGATCGTTGTGGCCCTGGCCGACTGAAAAGGCGGCTATTGTGATTGCATTCGTATTACGTGTCAATTCAACAGCAGAGAAGATTTCCGCAGTGGAAACAGCCAGTTCGGGCACCAGAATCAGATACCAGGCGGGGGGCAACTGCAGCGCCTGCAGGCGCTCGCCAACGCCTTCGGCAAAGGCATTCATGCCGAATACGAAAACCGGCACATCGGCGCCCAGCCCCAACGCGAGCCGCTGCAGCCGCTCGCGCGACAGGCCGGTGCGCCACAACCGGTTCAGCGCAATCAATGTTGTCGCGGCATCGGAACTGCCGCCGCCGAGCCCGCCACCCATCGGCAGGCGCTTGACGATGCCGATGTCCGCGCCTTGCCTGCAGCCGGTCTCCTGCTGCAAGGCACGTGCGGCCCTGACGCTCAGATCCTGCTCCGCGGGAACCCCTTCCATCGGTGTGATACGGCGGATTACGCTGTCGGCGCGCACGGCAAAGGTCAACTCGTCGCCATAGTCGATGAAGCGGAACGCGGTCTGCAGCAGATGGTAGCCATCATGCCTGCGGCCGACGACATGCAGAAACAGGTTGAGCTTTGCCGGCGCCGGAAACACGCCTGCCACGGTCGTCACTGCGGCAACTCCCAGTGCTCCACGATCAGGCGCAGATTGAGCCGGTCGAAGGCAAGCGACAGGCGCGCCGGCATTGCACTGTCGCCGAAATACTCGAGATAGGTGATGCGCCACTCGTTCTGCATCAGGCTCGTTAGCCGTTGCTTGTCGTCGCGATCCTGCGCCTGCACCGGCGCGGCTGGATCCGCGCGGCCGGTTACCCAATAGCGCAGCCCCGCAAGCGGAAGATCCCAACCGAGAACTTCGCGCGTCAACGACTGCGCGTCGTTCGAGTGATAGACCTTTTTGTCGCCGGTCGTCAGCGTGGCGCCGTTGCCGTCGGCCTCGATTTCGCCGACCACGGAGCCGATCGGGGAGAGCAGCCTGAGCGAGTCGCGCGTTGTCGTATGGCGCCAGCGCAGGCTCGCCGTGTAACCACGATCGTCGAGTTTTACGGCAACTCTTCCGTTCAGGGAAAACGCATCGATAGCCGCATTGGATGCGGGCAGGACTTGCGCTGGACGGATGGAGGCGCAGCCCGACAATGCCGCAAGGACAGCGCATAGCGCGAAAACACCGAGCCGACGTCGCATGGGCCGACTTTAGCGCAGGTATTTCTTGATGACCTTCTGCAGCTCGTCGCTTTCCGGATTGTCGCGCAATGCATCGCGCCAGACTTTTTCCGCGCCGGGTTTGTCGCCCTTGGCCCACATCACTTCACCCAGGTGGGCGGCAATCTCAGGGTCCGGGCGTTGCTGGAACGCGCGCTCCAGGTAGGTCAGGCCCTGCGCAAAGTGGCCGAGGCGATACTCCACCCAGCCCATGCTGTCGAGAATGAAGGGATCTTCCGGAGACAACTTGAGCGCTTTCTCGATGTAGTCGCGCGCCTCGGACAGCCGGTCCGTGCGATCGGCCAGGGTATAGCCCAGCGCGTTGTAGGCTTGCGCATGGTCGGGCTTGAGGACGATCAACCGCCGCAGATTTGTTTCGGCAATATCGATGCGATCGATTTTCTCGGCCGCCAGCGCAACGTCGTAAAGCAATTCGGGCTGGTCCGGCTGCACGTCGAGCGCTTTTCTGAGGATTTCGAACGACTCCTTGTAGTCCTTCGCTTCCCGCATCAATTGCGCCTCGGACTGCATGATCTGCACGCGCTGGGCGTCGTTTTGCGGTACGAGGTTCTGCAGATGCGCCCGCGCCTCGGCGAGCTTGTCCTGCCTGGCCAGCATGAATGCGTAGCGCGCGTGGGCGAGGACGAATTGCTCACCCTCCTCCACCGACAAATACCATTTGGCGGCCTCGTCGTAGCGCTTGCGCTCCTCGTTGACCTGGCCGAGATGGAAGCGCACTGCGTCCGGGTCCTTGTAGTCCATCTCAAGCACACGTTTCAACTGCACTTCGGCAACATCGAGGTCGTTCATCTGCACCGACAGCAACGCCACCGTCACGGCGATGTCGCCGTTGCTCGGGTTGTCGTCGAGCAATTTCTGGAACTCGGCGCGGGCCTCGGTGAATTTCTTGTCGTTGATCAGCTGGCGGGCATAGGCGAGCCTGATCTCCTGCGCCTTTGGATTGGCGGCAAGGAAAGAATTCAGATAGTCCAGCGCCTTGACGCGCGACTCGCGGCTGAGAAGCTGCGCCTGGAACAGCGCGCCGCTCTCCCAATCAGGACGCAAACGCATCGCTTCGCGGATCTCCGCCAGCGCTGCGTCGTATTTGTTGGCTGCCAGCGAGGCCTCCGCCATGGCGAGATGCGACTCCGGCCGGTCAGCATAGGGTTTGGTCAATTCCTTGATTAATGCCAGCATCGCGTTCTTGTCGGCATGCTTGACCAGCAACGGATACAACTGGCCAAGAGCCTGGCCGATGTTGTCGCCGTCGGCCGCCAGCATCTGCTGCAGCAGCGGTTTTGCAGATTGCAGGTCGTTCCCGTTGACGTATAAGGCCGCCAGGGTCTGCCGCGCTGCCGCCGAGTCCTTTTCGGTTTCCAGCCAGAGTTTGGCCGCTTCCACTGCGATGTCGGAGTAACGGCCATACAGTGCTACTTCCGTGGCCCGCCGTGCGATGCGCGGATCGCGCGTGGTCTTGGCCATTTCCAGATAGGCTTTCGCCGCGAGCTGATAGTCCCCGCGCTGGCCGGCGATTTCGGCAAGCAGAAACTTATAGAGCAGGTCCGAATCCAACGAACGGTCGGGCAAGTCGGCGCGCGACAGCGCCTTCGTGCCGAAAACCTCGCGCGCCTGCGCTTCGAAGTTTTCCGGATCGGCTTGCGCCGACATACCCGCATTGTCACCGGCGGCGGCTACGTGACTGGCACCGCCGGCACGGGAGCCGGGGTGTGCGCATGCGCCCAGCACCAGGCAGAGCACGACGATGGGAGTAGCGAGAATGGTCCGGATACCTGGCATGGATGTGCGTAGGTTGTGAGAACGCGGAAGGTGCTCGAGTAGCCGTTAGAGGTTACGATCTCGCGCGAAGTTCTTCAATCCAGCGGACAGTTTAGGTATATTTAGCGCCCATCACAAGTGATCCTGCATCCCAGGCGCCGGTGTCTGCACCGGTGCAATCCGGAGGTCGAGGCACCCGGACGGGGATCGCAAATCGAAGGCAGTTCTCCAACATCCAGACCAACAAGGCGAGGGCATGACCACTACGGCAAGCTCAGAATCGACCGTTTCCGCGCGGGCATTATCGCGGTCATACGGCAGCAATCGCGCGGTGCGCGAAGTTTCCCTGGAACTCAAACGCGGTGAAGTCCTGGGGTTGCTCGGGCCGAACGGCGCGGGCAAGACGACCACCATGCAGATGCTGACCGGCAACCTCGCGCCCAGCGGCGGGGAGGTGGACATCTGCGGCATCGACCTGATCGAGCGCCCGACCCAGGCCAAGTCGCGCATCGGTTACCTTCCCGAGGTTCCGCCGCTATACCGGGAGCTCAAGGTCGATGAATATCTGCGCCTGGCAGGCCGCCTGCACAAAATCAAGACGGGGGCGCTCGCCCAGGCGGTGCTGCGTGCCAGAAACCGTTGCGGCCTCAGCGACATGGGAGGCCGGTTGATCGGTTCGCTCTCCAAGGGTTATCAGCAGCGCGTCGGCATCGCCCAGGCCATCATCCATGAACCCGACGTGATCATCCTCGACGAGCCGACGGTCGGGCTCGATCCCAATCAGATTCGCGAAATCCGCACCCTGATCAAGGACCTGGGACGCGATCACAGCCTGATTCTGTCTACGCACATTCTTCCGGAAGTCGAAGCGGTATGCGACCGCGTGCAGATACTGCATCGCGGTGAAGTCGTGTTCAACGACACCATTGCCGGGCTCCAGCAGTTTCGCGGCGGTCAGACGCTGCAACTCGGCCTGCGCAACCCGCCGCCGCCGGAAGATATCGGCCGTGTTGCCGGGGGCGCAGTGGTCGATGCCATCAACGCCAACCTGTTTCGCGTGCATCCACGCGGCGGAGCCGATCCCACCGACGAGCTGGTGCGAGCTTCGGTCGAGCGCGGCTGGGGATTGTTCCAACTGCAGCCGGCGCAGGCCAGCCTCGAAGAAGTTTTCGTGCAGCTTACCCAGCGCGAAGAAGAGGAGGTATCGGCATGAGCTACCTGACGAGGGGCCCCATGTTTTACATGGGGATCGGCAGCAAGGCGATTGACGACGGACACCGACACGATAACGTGCGTGTAACCAACCATCTCGAGGAGGTGCCGGCATGATCCGCACCATCATCGCCAAGGAGTTGCGCACGTTGTTCGCCTCGCCGCTGGCGTGGGTAATACTGGCTTTCCTGCAGGTCATCCTCGCTTGGATCTTCCTGACCCGCATGAACTACTTTCTGAACATCCAGGGGCAACTGGCGCACATGCCGAACCCTCCCGGATTGACCGAGTTCGTCGTGGTGCCGATGTTCGGTATTGCATCGATCGTGCTGATGATGTCCGTGCCGCTGCTGACCATGCGCCTGATTGCAGAGGAACGCCGCAACCGGACCATGACCATGCTGATGTCGGCACCGGTGTCGATGACGCAGATCGTGCTCGGTAAATTTCTGGCAACGGCGATTTTCCTGGCAATGGTCGGCGGGCTGATCACGCTGATGGCCTTGTCGCTTCTGCTAGGCGGCAAACTCGACTACGGCCTGCTTGTGGCGAACCTGCTCGGCTTGCTGCTGCTTACCGGCAGCTTTGCCGCCGTCGGCCTGTTCGTGTCGTGCCTGACCACACACCCCGTAGTGGCCGCCATCGGTGCGCTGGCGGCATTCCTGGCGCTGTGGCTGGTCAACATCGCGGCGTCCGATCCGGACAGCCCGCTGCACCTGTTCTCGCTGCTCAAGCATTTCGAAGGCTTCGTCAACGGCGCCATCGCGGTGACCGACCTGATCTATTTCGTCTTGCTCACGGCAGTCTTCCTCATTCTCTCGATCCGGCGCCTCGACGCCGAACGGTTAGGTGCATGAAATCGAATCGCAAACTTAAGCTGCAACTACTGATCCAGAATGGCTTGTTTGTCATCCTGCTGGTCGGCTTTGCCATGGCGATCGTCTGGGTCACCAAAGACATAAAGACGCAATGGGACCTGACCGAGGGGCAACGCAACACGTTGTCCCAGGCATCGATCGATGTGCTCAAGCAGGTTACCGGTCCGGTCAACGTGACGGCGTATGCGACCACGCAGGATGCCGAAGGCGACGTGCGCAAGACGGTCGAGACTTTTCTGGGCAGTTATCAGCGCGCCAAGAAGGATTTCGTGCTGACATTCGTCGACCCGCGGGATCAACCGCAGAAAGCGCAGGCTGCCGGCGTACGCGCAAATGGCGAAATGGTAGTGGAGTACAACGGCCGCAGCGAACATCTGACGAGCCTCACCGAACAGGACCTGACAAATCTTCTGCTCAGACTCGTTCGTTCTGCGGAACGCCAGGTGGCTTCCCTTGACGGGCATGGCGAGCGCAAGCTCGACGGCCGTGCCAATCATGACCTCGGCGATTTTGGCGCACAGTTGAGCGTCAAGGGCTTCAAGACGGCAGCGCTGAATCTGGCCGTGGCCCCTGAAGTACCGGACAACGTCGCGGTGCTGATCATCGCCGGCCCGCGTGTCGATGTGCTGCCCGGAGAGGTCATCAAGATCAAACGCTGGATCGAGAAGGGCGGCAACCTGTTGTGGCTGATCGACAACGATTCGCTGCGCGGCTTGCAGGGACTCGCCGACGAACTGGGGTTAAGCCTGATGTCCGGCACGGTAGTCGATCCGGCCGCGGGCGGGCTCAAACTCCCGCCGACGGTCGCATTGGCAACCGCGTATGGACAGCATCGCATCACCGAAAGATCGACCGTCATGACCGTATTTCCTTTCGCGCGCCGGATCGCAGCCAGCGAGGGCAGCAAATGGCGCTTTGCGCCACTGGTCGAGGTCGCGCAGCAAGGCTGGCTGGAAACTGGCCCGATCGACAAGAATATCGCCTTCGATCCCAAGACGGATGTGCACGGGCCGATCGTGGTGGCAGCCGCACTTGAACGCAGCGTCGGCGATCGCAAGCAGCGCGTCGTCGTCACGGGAAGCGGACATTTCCTGGCCAATCAGTTCATCGGCACATTGGGCAATCTGGATCTGGGCGTGAACATGCTCAACTGGCTCGCAGGCGACGAGGCGCTGATTACCGTGCAGCCGCGCACCCGCTCGGACCTGACGCTCGAACTCACGCGTGCCGGGCTCGCACTCCTGGGCTTCGGTTTTCTGCTCGTGCTGCCGCTGGCCTTGCTGATTGCCGGCGTCGTCATCTGGTGGCGGCGGCGCAAGGCATGAAGTCCAAAGTCCTGCTGAACCTGGCGCTGATTGCGGCGCTGGTCGCCCTGTCGCTTTTCGCCTATTTCAAGCCGTGGCAGGGCGCCGATCCGACGATTAAACTGACCCAGCTCACGCGCGGTGAGGTGGCCCGCATCGCCATCGAACCGCGCGCCGCCGCAGCCATCAAGCTGGAAAAGCACGACGGCGCGTGGCGCATCGTCACGCCACTCAATGCGCAAGCCGAAGATACCCAGGTGGATCGGCTGATCGACATCGTCAATGCCAACTCGAAGCAAAAGCTCGCCAACGTCGACCTCGCCCAGTTCGATCTTAGTCCGCCGCAGGTGCGCGTGACCTTGAACGATCAGGCATTCGCCTTCGGCCGCGTGAATGACATCACCTATGAACAGTACGTCGCCACCGCGGACGGCGTATATCTGGTGCCTCCGCTATACGGTTATGGCATCCCCACCGATGCGACCAAACTGCTGAGCCGGCGCCTGCTCGACGAAGGTGAGGTGCCCGTGGCGTTCGACTTCGGCCGGTACCGGATTATTCGTGACGACAAGGGCAAGTGGACGGCCAGCGGTGAATTTGCCGCACCGAAGGATCAGCCGCTGTCGCAGGACGATTTCAACCGCTGGGCCGACGAATGGCGTCATACATCAGCTCTGAGCGTCGCGCCGGACAAAGACGGCCGCGCACATGAGCAGGTCAGTGTGCGCTTCAAGGACGGCAAGACCGTGGTCATGCGCATTCTGCAAAAAGAGCCGGACTTCCAACTGGTGCGCAACGACAACTCGATGCGCTACCACTTCGGCGTGGAAGTCGGGCGCCGGCTGGTCGATCCGCGCGTCGTGGCAAAGAAATAGCAGGCATGCCGTGCCGGAACTGCCTGAGGTAGAAACCACACGCCGCGGCCTGGTTCCGCACCTGCAGGGCCAACGCGTGCAGAACGTGATCGTGCGCAACCGCGCCCTGCGCTGGCCGGTACCGCGCAATCTGGCCAGGCTGGTCTCGGGCAGCACCGTGCGCGCCATTGAGCGGCGCGGAAAATATCTTCTGATCGATTGCGGCACCGGCTGGATCATTCTGCATCTGGGCATGTCCGGCAGCCTGCAAGTGATCCCGAGCTCGACGCCGGCCGGCAAGCACGATCACGTGGATCTGGTGCTCGCATCGGGAATGACCGCCAGGCTCACCGATCCCCGTCGCTTCGGTGCGGTTCTCTGGGAGCCCGATGATCCGTTTCACCATCCGCTGCTGGCGCGCCTGGCTCCCGAACCGCTGGGAACCGAGTTCACCGCGGCCTGGGTGCATACCCATGTCCGTGGCCGCAGCGCGGCAATCAAGAACATCGTCATGGACAGTCACATCGTAGTAGGCGTCGGCAACATCTACGCAAGTGAGTCGCTGTTTCGTGCAGGCATCCATCCTGGCCTGGCCGCCGGCCGCGTTTCTTTGCTGCGCTGCGAAAAGCTGGTTTTCGCAATCCGGGAAACGCTCGCTGCCGCCATCGAAGCCGGTGGCAGCAGCCTGCGCAACTATGTCGGTGCGGAAGGCCTTCCCGGTTACTTTCAGCAAACCTATTTCGTCTATGGCCGGCAGGGCGATCTTTGCCGGGTCTGTGGCACACCCATCAGATCCCTGCGTCAGGGACAGCGCTCGACGTTCTTCTGCCCCACTTGCCAGCGTCGATGAAGGATTAATTCCCCCGCTGGCCGTTCTGCCTTCCCGATCCACGCTTCGTGTACTCCCGGCGTGGGCAGCCGTTTTTCCTTGACTCGTCGGGAAAACATCCCGAGAATCCCCGCATACCGAAATGCGGAACCGGGCTGGCCTCAGCATGTCGAGAAGGCGTCCAAACATCGCGGTTAATGCATGAGGGAAAAGAATGGCGGCCGCGTCGTCTGGCTGCCTTTTCTTGTCGAAAAACGATCCCGCGGCGACATGGCGTACCTTGGGAAATAATTCTGGAGAGGAATCCAATATGATTAGCAAAAAACGTTACCTGCGCATCGCGCTGGCGGCGGCGTTTTCCGCGGCAGTTGCTGCGGGAAGTTCCTTCGCTGCGGATGTCGACGGCAACCGTGTACAGAACGGCGACAAGGAGCTCGAAAAGGGCAACTGGCTGACGTATCACGGTTCGTACAAGTCGTGGCATTACAGTCCGCTCGATCAAATCAACACCAAGACCGTGGGCAAGCTGACGGAAGCCTGGTCGCATACGGCTTCGCGCGCCAATCGCGGATTGCAAGGCTTCCCGCTGGCCATCGACGGCGTGCTGTACTACTCGAGCCCATACAACCAGGTCTATGCATTGGATGGCGCCACGGGTCAAGTGCTGTGGACGTATAAGCAGAAGCTGAACGAAGACCTCGTCGCCCGGCAAACGCACTCGCCCTATAACCGGGGCATTGCTGCGGGTTACGGCAACATCTTCATCGGCACCCTGGACGGCAAGCTGGCTGCAATCGATATGAAGACCGGCAAGCTCAGCTGGGAAACCAAGCTGCTCGACTCCGAGAAGCTGACGGTTGGCTTCACCGGAGCCCCGCTGCTGGTCAAGGACAAGATCATCATCGGTTCGCAAGGTGGCGAGTGGCCCTACCGCGGCCCGATCTTCGGCGTGAATGCCAAGACCGGCGAGAAGGTATGGGAATTCTTTACCGTTGGCGGCAATGACGGCACGGCGAGTGACAAACGCGACACCTGGGGCAACGACTCCTGGAAAGTCGGCGGCGGCGGCGGCTGGATGGCCGGTGCTTACGATTCCGAGACCAATTCGGTGTGGTGGGGTACCGCCAACCCGGCGCCCTTGTACGACTGGTCGGGTGACAAGTGGATGACGGAAGGTGCGCGTCCCGGCATCAACCTGTACATCACGTCGGTCATTCTGCTGGATCCGGACACGGGCACCCTGAAGGCGTATCACCAGGAACTGCCGCACGATGCCTGGGACTTCGACTCTTCCATGGGCGAGTTCGTGTTCCTGGAACGCGATGGCAAGAAATATGTCGTGCACCCCAACAAGGGCGGCTTCATATTCGTCTATGACCGTGCCGGCAAGCCCGTCAACGTCTACAAGGGCGTCGATGCCATCACTTTCGTCAAGGACATCAAACCCGACGGCACGCTGGTCGGCCGTCAGGACTACACGGAAGGCAAGCATGAGAACCTTTGCCCGGCAATTGCGGGCGGGTATAGCTGGAACGCGGGGACCTACAATCCGAAGACCGGCCTTTTCTACCGGGTCGGCTACGAGTGGTGCATCGACTTTACGGTAGTCAAGACCGAGCCGATCACGGAACCCGTGGTACAGCTGAACATCGGCGCGGACTTCACGTTCGTGCCGCCCAAGGGCAAAAAATCGATGGGCGGCCACATCCGCGCGCGCGATCCGCTCACCGGCAAGGTCAAGTTCGAAATCCCCTACGTGGGCGCAACCCCGCATGCCAGCCTGCTGAGCACCGGCGGCGGCGTATTGTTCGTTCCCGAGGCGGATGGCACTCTGGCCGTGTACGACGCTGCCAACGGCAAGAAGCTGTGGACGCACAACGACGGCCAAGGCCATAACGGCGGCATCATCACCTACCTGGCCAAGGGCAAGCAGTACGTCGCAGTCATGACCGGCTGGGGTTCGCTGGTCGGCGACGGCTATGGCGATTGGTATGGCGAGCCGTGGAAGAGCATGCCGAAGGACTCGGGCGTCCTGAAGGTGTTCGCGCTGCAATAAGGACAAGCTGTTTATACTTGAAAGGGCGGGAACAGCGTTCCCGCCCTTTTTTATCCCGGATTGTCCACGCGGTCGGGATCAAACCGTTAAGTTAAAGCGAGCAAGCGGCTTGAACCACGCGCGGCGAGTCCATGTCTATTCGAAGAAGGACTACTGCATTGAGAGCGACCGAAAATTTACCCCGGATGCGACGCCCGCTGATCGGTGCGCTGTTCGCCTTGGGCCTGTGTTGTTCCGCGCTGGCCGACGAGCAAAAGCCGGCGGCCAAGCCATTTGACGTCAAGAGCACGTTCCGCAACATCTGTGGTTTCTGTCACGAAAACTACGGACGCAAGGCCGCCAAGGGGCCGCAACTGATGAACTCGGAGCGTACCGACGAATTCCTGTTCAACCGAATCAAGAATGGCATGCCGGGACGTATGGCCGCGTTCGGTTCCGCATTCGGCGATGACAATATCCGCCAGATCGTAAAATTTATCCGCAGCCTGAAGGCGGATGAAGAACCGCAGAATCCGTCATGACCAGACCAACCATGCATCGTCGAGTGCCAATAGCGATAGCGTCGTTGTGCCTGTTCGCCGGCTTCGTGTCCGTCGGCGAAGTGTCTGCCCGCACCCTCGCCGAAGTGAAATCGCTGGGCGTCATTTCCATGTGCGCAAACAAGGACGCGCTGCCCTACGCGAGCAACAAGCCGGAAACGCCGGGATTTCAGATCGAGATCGGGCGCGCCATCGCAGAAGGCCTGGGTGTGCCTCTGACTATCGAGTGGATCCTGCCGCGCCGACGCGCCAATGTCGCCAATTGCGACATGCTGCTCGACAATATCAACGACCCTGAAGTCAACGAGGGCAGGATGCGCTTGTCGCGTCCTTACCAGAAATCCGGCGTTGCCCTTGGCCTGCGCAAGGACGCCGAAGATATCAGCGACTTCAGCGAATTGAAGAAGGGCCAGAAAATCGGCGTAATGATCAACTCGTATGTGGCCATGGTTCTCGGCAAGGCCGGCAAGAGCTTTTCTCCTTACGCCTTCCAGGCCGACATGGTGGAAGATCTGCAGAAGGGCGAGTTGTACGGAGCCGCCGTGTCGGCGTCGACCATGAGCTACTACATTCTGCAACACCCGGATTCGGGGCTGCGACTGGTAAACGCTTTCAACAACGTGCCTCAGCTCACATGGGAAGTGGCAGTGGGGCTGCGCAAGTCCGACGCCGCAATGGTGGACGCCGTCAACGAAATACTGGAAAAACTCATCTCGGACGGCACCCTTACGCGTATCTACGCCAAATACGGCATCGAGCACCGCATTCCCTGAACAAACCGGGCGGGTCAGGCAGCCGGTGCCTTGACCTTGCGCTCGATGAGACGCAGATATTTCCGATAGAGCTGTTCCCGACCCTCGACGTAGTCCGGATTCAGGGGAATGCAGTCCACCGGACAGACTTCCTGGCACTGTGGCCGGTCATAGTGACCGACGCATTCCGTGCATTTATCCGGATCGATCTGATAAATCTCCACGCCCTGCGAGATGGCGTTGTTCGGACACTCGGGCTCGCAGACGTCGCAGTTGATGCATTCGTCGGTGATGATCAGGGCCATCAGCTTCCCCGCGCGAGCGTGGCCTTCATGTGGGGAATCACCATGGGATTCACGAACGGCGAAACGTCACCGCCCAGCGAGGCGATTTCACGCACCATGGTGGCGGAGATGAACATGTACTGCTCGGCCGGCGTCAGAAACAGCGTCTCGACGTCGGGATAGAGATTACGGTTCATGCCGGCCATCTGAAATTCGTACTCGAAGTCCGAGACCGCGCGCAATCCGCGCAGGATGATCTTGGCGTCGTGCTTGCGCAGGAATTCCATGAGCAGGCCGGAAAAGCCCTCCACCCGCACGTTCGGGAATGCTGTCAGCGTTTCCTTCGCCATCGCCACACGTTCATCGACATCGAAGAACGGTCGCTTGCCGCGGCTGTCCGCCACCGCGACGATTATTTCGTCGAACAGGCTGGAAGCACGGCGCACGAGGTCCTCGTGTCCGCGCGTGATCGGATCGAAGGTTCCAGGGTAGACCGCCCGGTTGATTCGCGTTTTCATGGTTGCAGGTATTTTATCAGCAGACCATGCACCTGCCCTGCCCGGGTCTGCCTGAGCACTTCGAATCCTTCCGGCATGGCTACCGGCGCCTCGGCTTCCAGATAGACACGGGCATCGGACGCCAGATGCACGGGCAGCAATGGCAGCAACCGCGGTAACCATCCGAGCTGAAATGGCGGATCAAGGAAGATCACGTCATAGACGCGCGCATCCGTTTTGAGGAAGCCGAAGGCATCCGCGCGATGCATCTCGACCTGCTCCGCGCAAAGCATGGTCTGCGTTTCCCGCATTGCGCGATACACACCGGTATTCTGCTCGACCATCACGACCCGGCGCGCACCACGCGATGCGGCTTCAAATCCGAGGGCGCCGCTGCCGGCAAACAGGTCGAGGCAGGTCTTCCCGGTGAGGTCTTGTCCGAGCCAGTTGAACAGCGTTTCGCGCAGTCGGTCCGGCGTCGGCCGCAGGGATTGCGCATCCGGAAAGCGCACGATGCGGCTGCGCCACTGGCCGCCGATGATGCGCACCTGGTTTGTCTTCAAGCGCGGGAAACCGATGGGATTGACGATGGAGCGCAGGCTAGCATGCCTGTGCCGCATCCCGAAACAGTGGGCGCCGGTCAGTGCGAATCGGCGCCGGCGACGACCACCGTGGCCATCCGCTCCGGTCGAATGCGCCGGCTCCAGGCGTCTTTGATCTGCTCCAGCGTGACGCGTTCGATCTGAACGGGGAAATCATCCAGATAGGTCAGCGGCAGCCGGTAAAACCCAATGATCGAAAGGTAATCCAGAATTTTCCTGTTGCTGTCTATGCGCAGGGGGAAGCCGCCGATGATGTTCTGCTTGGCCGCATCCAGTTCCTGCGGCGTAGGCCCTTGCGCAACGAACTTCGCCAGCGTGTCCTGCGCAACTTTCAGCGCGTCTTCCGTCGTGTCCTTCTTGGTCTGCACGGCGATCTGGAACGGCCCTTCGAGCGCTAGCGGATTGAAGAAACTGTAAGCGCTGTACGCGTATCCGCGCTTCTGTCGGATCTCTTCGTTGAGCCGGGATGCAAAGCCGCCGCCGCCGAGCACGTAATTGCCCAGAAACAACGGAAAGTAATCAGGATCCAGGCGCTTGATCCCCGGCTGGCCGATGAGGATATGGGCCTGGGTTGCCGGATGCGCTATGCGGCTCACCTGCGCGGTTTTCAGTTGCGCAACCGGCGGCAAGGACGGCAGTGGTTCCGATCGGCGGCTCAGGCCCGCGGTCAATTGTTCGGCAATCGCACCGGCCTCGCTGCGGGTGATGTCGCCGATGATCGATACCACGGCGTCGGCTGCATTGAAGTACCGGCGATAAAAATCCACCAGGCCTTCGCGGCGTATCTTCGCGACCGTTTCCGCTTCGCCCGATCCGCGCTGGGAATAGGGATGCCCGCCATAGAGCAGGCGCCTGAATTCGCGATCCGCCAGGACTTCGGGTCTGGTCTCGCCTTCGCGCAGGCCGGCCAGCGTGCGCTGCTGTTCGCGTTCGAAAATCTTCTGCGGGAAAGTGGGTTTCTGCAACACCGCCGCCAGCAGCCCCAACGCCTCATCGCGCTCGCGCGCGCTCGACAATGTACGCAGCCCGTAGCCCGCCCGGTCCATGTCGAAACGTCCCGACATTTCCGCGCCGATGCTGGCGAGGCGCTCCGAAATTTCGTCTTCGCCGAGCGCTGCCGCCCCGCTGCGCATCAGGCCCAGGGTCAGCGATGCCGTCCCCGATGTGTCGGCATTGTCGCGACTGGCGCCTGCCGGAAAATCCACCGCGAGATCCAGCATCGGCAGATCGTGGGTTTCGACGAACAACACCCGCGCACCACTGGTCGTCCGCCATTGCTGGATCGGCAAGGTGGCGTCGGCTGCCGATGCCGCAACCATGCAGGCAAGCGCAAGCAGCCCTTTCAAACACCGCGCGCTAGCGTTGGTCACGTCCGACTCCTTCAGGGTTTGGACGCGGGCGCTTGCCGCCGGGCAGGGGTTGCGGATCAAGCACCGCCACGGTGAGGTTGTCGTCGATCAGGTATTTGCGCGCCACTTCCCGCACCTGCTCGGCGGTGACTTCCTGCAATTTCTTCACCTGCAGATCCGAAGAGTCGAACGGCAATCCGATGGTCTGCAATATTCCGATGCGCATTGCCTGATAGTAGACCGAGTCGCGCGCATACACCTGCGATGCCGTAACCTGCGCCTTGACCCGTTGCAGTTCCTCGTCGCTGACACCCTGATCCACCAGTATGCGGATCTGCTCGCGAAGCGCCGCTTCGACGTCGGCCACCGTTTTGCCTTCGGCGGGAACCCCGTCGAGAAAGAACAGCGCCGGCCCGCGATTGATCAGGTCGTAGCTGGAATTGGCGGAATCCGCCACGCGCGATTTTCTGACCAGTTCGCGATTGAGCCGCGACGCATCGCTGCCGTCCAGAATGCCGTTGAGGACGAATAACGCATACGGTTCCCGGTCGTTTTCGACATCGCGCAATACCGGCGCGTGATAAGCCATCACCAGATAGGGCAACTCGGCGGGGGCCTTCACGACAATGCGCTTGATGCCAAACTGCTTCGGCTCGGTTTGTATCTTGCGCTCAGGCAGCGCGCGTGCCGGTATTACCCCAAAAAACTTTTCGGCGAGCTTGAATACTTCGTCCGCTTCGACGTCGCCGGCAACGACCAGCGTCGCGTTGTTCGGCGCGTACCATTTCTCGTACCATCCGCGCGCGTCGGCGAGCTGCATGTTCTGCAGGTCGTTCATCCAGCCGATTACCGGTGAACGATAGGGATGGGATATGTAGATGGTCGCCATCAACTGCTCGTGCAGCTGCGAATGCGGATCGTCGTCGGTGCGCGAGCGCCGCTCTTCCATCACCACTTTCGATTCCTTGGTGAATTCCTCCTCCGCCAGGGACAGGTTGACCATGCGGTCGGCTTCCAGCTCCAGTGCCAGCGCCAGTTTGGATTTATGCAGCTGCTGGTAAAACGCGGTGTAGTCGCGCGACGTAAACGCATTCTCGCGCCCTCCGGCGCGCGCGATGGTTCGCGAAAATTCGCCCACCGGCATCTTCTTCGTGCCTTTGAACATCATGTGCTCGAGCATATGCGCAACGCCGGTGGTGCCGCTGACTTCGTCCATGCTGCCGACGCGATACCAGACCATCGAAACCGCGACCGGCGAGCGGTGATCCTCCTTGACGATGACGGTCATGCCGTTGGCCAGCGTGCGCTGCGCAACCGTCGCCGAGGAAGCAGCCGCGCTCGCGCACAGCAAAGTCAAAGCGACGAAAACCGATCGAATCGGGAAAGGCGTGGTCAACATGCTTGTGGGTGAACCGGGAACAAACAGAATAGAATTGATATTGTTAGTGGTATAACGAGCATCGATGTGACAGCGCGAGAGTATGTTAAGTTTCCTGAAGCGTGACAAGAGCGAGATAACGGATACCGGCGGCGGCACCGGCTGGGCGACGAAACTGCGACAGGGATTGGCGGCCACCCGGGCGCGCCTGGCCGCACAGCTGGCAGGCGTCTTCGGAGCAGGACGCAAGATAGATGCGGCCTTGTTCGAGGAAATGGAGTCGATCCTGCTTTCCTGCGACGTGGGTGTCGACGCAACCGCCTATTTGCTCGATGCAACGCGTGCAGGGGCACGGGCGCAAGGATTGACGGACGCCTCGCAAATCCAGGGGGTCCTGAAACAGGCATTGCTCGAATTGCTGGCGCCGCTGGAACAACCGCTGCAGATTTCCCGCGCCAAGCCCTTCGTCATCCTGATCGCCGGTGTGAACGGCGCCGGCAAAACGACTTCGATCGGCAAACTCGCGCGACTCTTCCAGACTCAAGGCAAGACCGTTTTGCTGGCGGCCGGAGACACTTTCCGTGCCGCGGCGCGTGAGCAATTGAAGATTTGGGGCGAGCGCAACGGCGTGACGGTCATCGCGCAGGAAGGCGGCGACACCGCCGCGGTCATTTTCGACGCGATTCAATCGGCCATTGCAAAAGATATCGACGTGGTCATCGCGGACACCGCGGGACGCCTGCCCACGCAATTGCATCTCATGGAGGAAATCCGCAAGGTCAAGCGGGTGATCGCCAAGGCCATTCCCGAGGCGCCGCATGAAGTGCTGCTGGTGCTCGATGCCAACAACGGACAAAACGCCGTCAGCCAGGTGAAGGCCTTCGACGCAGCGCTCGGCGTCACCGGAATCGTGCTGACGAAACTCGACGGTACGGCCAAGGGTGGCGCGATTGCCGCCATGGCGCGCAACAAACCCATCCCCCTGCGCTTCATCGGTGTCGGCGAAGGGGTGGACGATCTTCGGCCATTCTCCGCCGCGCAATTCGTGGAGGCATTGTTCGAGTGAGCGCAGAGGCAACCCGTGGCTCGATGATCCAGGTCAGCCATGTGTCCAAACGCTATGCCGGCGGCTATGAAGCATTGCGCGACGTCACCTTCTCCGTCGAATCCGGGGAGATGGTCTTCATCACCGGCCATTCCGGCGCGGGGAAAAGCACGTTGCTGAAACTGATCACCGCCATCGAAAAACCGAGCGCGGGCGGTGTCATCATCAATGGCCAGAACGTTTCGGCAATGAAGGCGGGCATGATTCCGTTTTTCCGCCGCAATTTCGGGCTGATTTTCCAGGACCACAAACTGCTGTTCGACCGCAGCGTGTTCGAGAATGTGGCATTGCCCCTGGCGATTACCGGATTCCCGCGCGGGGAGATCGCGAAACGTACCCGGGCGGCCCTCGACAAAGTCGGCCTGCTGGGGCGTGAGAAAGCCAGGCCGATCACGTTGTCGGGCGGGGAACAACAACGCCTTTGCATCGCTCGCGCCATCGTCAATCGCCCCGCCATCCTGCTCGCCGACGAGCCCACCGGAAATCTCGACACTGCTTATGCCGAGGAAATCATCGGCATGTTCAAGTCGTTCAACCAGGTCGGCGTGACGGTGGTCATTGCCACGCACGATGAGGACATGATCGAGCGGCTCGGCCCCCGCATTCTGCATCTCGACCACGGCAGGATCGCGGCATGAACTGGCTGCTGGTTCACCTCGATACCTTGCGTGAAAGCCTGGCGAGGCTCGGGCGCCAGCCGCTCGCCTCGGCGCTGAACGTCATCGTGATCGGCATTGCCCTGTCGCTGCCCGCCGGCTTCTATCTCGGCTTGAACAATCTGCAGACGTTCTCGAGACAGTTGTCCAGCGATCCCCAGGTAAGCATCTTCATGGCCATCGATGCCGGTGCCGCCGAGGTCGCGGCCGTGGAGCAGCGGTTGAAGTCCAATCCGGAGATCGGCCGCGTGGAGTTCATTTCCCGAGACCAGGCTTTGGCCCGTCTCAAGCGCAGTGCCGGGCTCTCGGACGTCCTGGCGAACCTCGGCCGCAACCCCCTCCCGGATGCGTTTGTTGTTACGGCACGCAGCAACGATCCCGCCGTGCTGGAAGCGCTGCACGATCAGGCGCGGAAGTGGCCGAAGGTCGAACATGTGCAACTCGACGCCGAATGGGCGCGCCGGCTCGATGCGGCCTTGAACGTCGGGCGCATGCTGGTGACCCTGCTGGCGGTCTTGCTGGCGGTCG
>DASWEZ010000076.1:0-23871 GCA_036394495.1 Burkholderiales bacterium | reverse complement strand
AGGGGCCGAATAACCAATCACGGGATAAGCCGAGGAAATCAGCATGAGCAGTGCCGCACGGCTATTCAAATTGAATTGATTCTGAGGCATGTCGACCTCTCCCTTATGTGCTTCCCAAGTTCAAATCGGATGGCTTTGATTGTTTCACGGCCTTAATTTACGCCATCGCCTGTCACTTCAGTGACGTTTAACGTCCAACGTCAAGATCCTGCGGGCCACACTAAGACCCGTCTGCATCATGGTGCATGCACCAAATTGAATTCGGCGTCCCCTCACAACAACAACTCTAAAGCGAAACGTGTGCCAATAGCGCCAAGGCTTCAACCAACGCTCCCTGCGCTGTCGCGCAGTTTGTCCCGCTGCCGCCCAGTCACATGTCCTGCCGCAGGACGATCTGGTAAATCACCCGATCGAACTCGTTGATCCGGATATTGGATCTGTTGTCGGTCCAGCTGACCTGCGGCGTGATATGCAGGTTCTTCTTCGGAACGACGATCAGGCCGCCCGAGGCGCTGTATTGCGTGTCCTTGCGATCGACCAGGAAGAACGGGTCGGGTCCGCCATATTTGCGCCGTTCGCCGCTGGCGTTGGCAAACAACGAGTATTTCTCGTTCAAATTCCACTGCGCCCCGAGGCGAACGCCATAAACGTCGTTCCCCAATTGCGGAACATTGTCGGCTTTTTCCTTTTCCGAGCCGCCATACAGCCCGGTATAGGTGATCACGGTTCCGCGCCCGAATGCGTGGGCGTAGCCCATGCCGCCTATGTAGCGGTTCGCGTCGCGAATTTGCTGCTCCGGATAGGTAAGATCGCTGTATTGCAGGAAGACGCTGACCTGATTGCGCGAATCGAAATCATGCTGCCATTGGGCGGTTGCCCCGGCCGCATTGCGATACGCATCATGATAGAGCTGGGTATCGTCGACCCAGAACGAGTTGTACTGTCCGACAAGCGTGAAGGTATCCCGATCGAAGCGATAGCTCATGCCCAAATTCGCGTCGTAATAGTAAGTAGAGAAGTTGTCTTCGCTCGTATTTGTCTTATTCTGATACGCGACACCGCCGAAGATGGACAGACGCTTGGAAATCGGATGCTGGATATTCACTCCACCGCCGAAGCTGATGAACTCGTCAGCCAGCTTCGTGGCTGCGGGCGCAAGCGTAAACACCAGACCGCCGAAAGCCGGAATCGCAACCTGGTTGTCCGCGGTCGCGCTGTTGACATTGGTGTCATAGCCAATGCCGAACTCAAAAAAACCGTGGATGGTCGTATGGTCTGCTTCCTCGAGGCGGGTTATCGCATCCAGGAAGCGATCGATGGTGGCGGAGACTTCCGGCGGGACGTCCTGCTTCCTCACGCTCTCGAATTCGCGCTTGGCGGTTTCGGTTTCCTTGAGGTTGAAGTAGGCACGCGCGATCTGGGCACGGGCCGGCGCGCTGTTCGGCTGTACCGCGAGCACCCGCTCCAGGGCGAACACCGCTTCCGTGTTTTTCCCCAATGCCAGCGCTGCGGATCCCAGCAGGAAATCGAACTCAGGATCGCCGGCACGCGCGGACTCAAGAGGAGTGAGAAGGTTGTATGCCCCCTGGGCATTGCCGTTATCGAGTTGCTGTTTGGCCTGCACCAGAAGATCGTCGGCGGCGGGTGCCGACAATGGATAGGCAATGGCAACCAACAGCAACAGCGCAAACAGTCCGAGATGCCGCATGAACCGCCCCCTTTTAATCGATGTGCAACGTAAACCGCGAGTTTGAAAGGCTTTTTATGGCCCGAACATTACCGAACTCGCGCCACAGCGTCAAACTCTTTAGGCTCGACGGAGCAAACCGAAACGCGGACCTGCGCCGGAAGCGCGAAACCGGAGCAGGATTTTCCAGTCAAGCCGGAATCCGGCGACCGCCTACTCGCTCAAAGCGGGATGGGAATCAGGGGAGGCGAGCTATTGCGGGAGACGATGCAGTTCCGGTCTGGACCAAGTCCAAAAATCGGACTGCTTCCGGCGGCATGGGTCGATTGAACTTCCAGCTCAGCTCTGGCGCACGCAATCCACGAAATAGCGCAATTCTCCTGCGGTGTTTTCTTCGACCAGACCGTGGATGTCGGTATCGAAACCGGGGAAGGTGCGATTGAATTCGCGTGCAAACTGGAGGTAGCGCACGATCGTCTGGTTGAATCGCTCGCCGGGGACCAGCAGTGGAATGCCGGGCGGATAAGGGGTGAGCAGCACGCTGGTCACGCGAGCTTCCAGCTTGTCGATCTCGACGCGGTCGATTTCCCGGTGCGCCATGGCGGCAAACGCGTCCGAGGGTTTCATCGCCGGCTGCATGTCGGAGAGATACATTTCGGTGGTCAGTCGCGCCACGTCGTTTGCCTTGTACATGCCGTGTATCTGCTCGCACAAATCGCGCATGCCAAGGCGCTCGTAGCGCGGATGGGCCTGGCAGAACTCCGGCAGGATGCGCCACAGCGGCTGGTTCTTGTCGTAGTCGTCCTTGAACTGCTGCAATGCCGTCACCAGCGTATTCCAGCGGCCTTTGGTGATGCCGATGGTGAACATGATGAAGAACGAGTAGAGGCCGGTCTTCTCCACGATAACGCCGTGCTCGGCCAGATACCGGGTCACGATCGCCGCGGGAATGCCGGTCTTGGCGAACTTGCCCGATACGTCCAGGCCGGGGGTGATGACGGTGGCCTTGATCGGGTCGAGCATGTTGAAGCCGGTCGCAAGATTGCCGAAGCCGTGCCACTTCTCGCCGGACTTGAGAATCCAGTCCTCCCGCGAACCGATGCCCTCCGCGGCCAGCTTTTCCGGGCCCCACACCTTGAACCACCAGTCCTTGCCGAATTCTTCGTCGACCTTGCGCATGGCGCGGCGGAAATCGAGCGCCTCGATGATCGATTCCTCGACCAGTGCCGTGCCGCCCGGGGGTTCCATCATGGCCGCAGCCACGTCGCAGGAAGCGATGATCGCGTACTGCGGCGAAGTCGAGGTATGCATCAGGTAGGCCTCGTTGAACGCGTGGCGGTCGAGTTTCCTGGTCTGCGACTCCTGCACGAGAATCTGCGATGCCTGCGAGATGCCGGCCAGGAGTTTGTGCGTGGAGTGCGTGGCGTAGATGATCGAGTCCTTGGTGCGCGGCCGGTCTTTGCCGATGGCGTGCATGTTCTTGTAGAAATCGTGAAAGGTCGCATGCGGCAGCCAGGCCTCGTCGAAATGCAGGGTATCGATCGAGGAATTCAGCGTGTCCTTGAGCATTTCGACGTTGTAGACCACGCCGTCGTAAGTGCTCTGGGTGATGGTCAGAATGCGCGGCTTCTTGCGCTTGACTGCGCGCGCGAACGGATTGGCCTCGATTTTTTTCTGGATGTTCTCGGGTTTGAATTCCTCGAGCGGGATCGGACCGATGATGCCGAGGTGATTGCGCGTCGGCGGGAGGAAGACGGGAATTGCCCCGGTCATGGTGATCGCGTGCAGGATGGACACGTGGCAGTTGCGGTCGACGACGACGATGTCGTCGGGCGCCACGTTGGCGTGCCAGACCATCTTGTTCGACGTCGAGGTGCCATTGGTGACGAAGAAGCAGTGGTCCGCATTGAAAATGCGGGCTGCATTGCGTTCGGATGCGGCAACCGGCCCGGAATGGTCGAGCAACTGGCCGAGTTCATCGACCGCGTTGCAGACGTCGGCGCGCAGCATATTCTCGCCGAAGAACTGGTGGAACATCTGCCCGACCGGGCTTTTGAGAAACGCGACGCCGCCGGAATGTCCCGGGCAATGCCACGAGTAGGAACCGTCCTGGGCGTAGTGCACCAGCGCGCGGAAAAATGGCGGCGACAGGCCGTCGAGGTAGGCGCGCGCCTCACGGATGATGTGGCGCGCGACGAATTCCGGCGTGTCCTCGAACATATGGATGAAGCCGTGCAACTCGCGCAGGATGTCGTTCGGGATATGGCGCGAAGTCCGTGTCTCGCCGTACAGATAGATCGGGATGTCGGCGTTCCTGAAACGCAGTTCCTGCACGAAGGCACGCAGCGTCTTCAATGCCTTGTTGGTTTCCTCTTCCGAGCCCGCCCCGAATTCCTCGTCGTCGATCGAGAGGATGAAAGCCGACGCGCGGCTTTGCTGCTGCGCGAAGGAGGACAGGTCGCCGTAGCTGGTGACGCCGAGCACTTCCATGCCCTCGTCTTCGAGCGCCTTGGCGAGCGCGCGGACACCCAGGCCACTGGTGTTTTCCGAGCGATAGTCTTCGTCGATGATGACGACCGGGAAGCGAAACTTCATGCGGATCTCCCTGCAGGAACCGCGGGCGCTGATGGCCGGCGGGATGGAATGCTTGCGTGATGTGGCTTGGCCACGTGCGGAACGGTGTTCTAGATCTTGGGCAACGTGACGCCTTGCTGACCCTGGTACTTCCCGCCGCGATCGCGGTAGGAAGTCTCGCAGACATCATCCGGGTCGGACTCGAAGAAGACGACTTGCGCGACCCCCTCGTTGGCGTAAATCTTGGCAGGCAGCGGCGTGGTATTCGAAAACTCCAGCGTAACGAAGCCTTCCCATTCCGGCTCGAAGGGCGTGACGTTGACGATGATGCCGCAACGCGCATACGTCGACTTGCCCAAGCAGATGGTCAGCACGTTGCGCGGAATGCGGAAATATTCCACCGTGCGCGCCAGCGCGAAGGAATTCGGCGGGATGATGCAGACGTCGCCGCTGACATCGACAAAGGACTTTTCGTCGAAGTTCTTCGGATCCACCATCGTCGAATTGATATTGGTGAAAATCTTGAAGTCCTTCGAGCAGCGGATGTCGTAACCGTAGCTCGAGGTGCCGTAGGAAACGATCCTCTTGCCGTTGACCTCGCGCACCTGCCCGGGCTCGAACGGCTCGATCATGCCCTGCTCCCGCGCCATGCGGCGGATCCATTTGTCCGACTTTATGCTCATGGCTTCGCGTGAACGGTGAATAGTGATGGGTGATGGGTGAAAAGCATCGCCTTAGTCTTTCCTCTGAGTCCTGAGTCCCAAGTCCCCAGTCCTTGCATTCATGTGTTTTGGATAACGATTTTCGGAAACGCCGCGCTGTGGTCCTTGGCCAGTTCCGCGATGCGGGCGGCCACCTTGCGGGCGATTTCCCTGTATATCTGCGCCGGACGGCTGTCCGGCTCGGCGACCACGGTCGGCCTGCCGGAATCCGCGTGCTCGCGGATCTTGATGTCCAGCGGCAGGCTGCCCAACACATCCACGTTGTAGTCCTTGCTCATCTTCGCGGCCCCGCCCTCGCCGAAGACATGCTCTTCGTGGCCGCAGTTCGAACAGATATGAATGCTCATGTTCTCCACCAGGCCGAGGATCGGCACGCCGACCTTCTCGAACATCTTGAGGCCTTTGCGCGCGTCGATCAGCGCAATGTCCTGCGGCGTGGTGACGATGACGGCGCCGGTGACCGGAACCTTCTGCGACAAGGTCAGCTGGATGTCGCCGGTACCGGGCGGCAAGTCCACCACCAGATAATCCAGATCCTTCCATTGCGTGTCGCGCAACAACTGCTCCAGGGCCTGGGTCACCATCGGTCCGCGCCAGACCATCGGCGTATCGACGTCGATCAGCAGCCCGATGGACATCGCCTGCACGCCGTAATTCACCATCGGTTCGATGGTCTTCCCGTCCGGCGACATCGGCTTGCCTGACAACCCCATCATGACTTGCTGGGATGGACCATATATGTCGGCGTCCAGGATGCCGACCTTGGCCCCTTCGGCGGCGAGCGCCAGGGCAAGGTTCACTGCGGTCGTGGATTTGCCCACCCCGCCCTTTCCGGAGGCCACTGCGATCACGTTCTTGACGCCCCCGAGCAGCTTGAGCCCGCGCTGGACGGCGTGAGCCACGATCTTGACCTGCACATCGACACTGATCTTGCCCACCCCGGCTATCTTGCCGATGCGATCGGTCAATTCCCGGCGGATGCCTTCGATCACGCTCCTGGCCGGGTAGCCCAGCACGACATCCAGGGAAACATCACTGCCGTCGATGCGGATATTGCGGGCTTCCTTGCCGGCGACGTAATCCTTGCCGGTAGCCGGATCGGTGAACGTCTGGAGTGCCGCCTTGACCTGCTCTTCGCTGATTGCCATGCCTGTCGTCGGGGAATTTCGGGGAATCGGAGGGCCGAATTTTATTCCGAATCTCCGGTCAGTAAAGGGTTTTTACACGGGTCCGTTTGCTAGAATCCCTGCTTTTCCGCCCCTCCAGAAATGAAGCGCAGGATTCTCGTCACCTCGGCGCTGCCGTACGCCAACGGCAGCATCCACCTCGGCCACCTCGTGGAATACATCCAGACCGATATCTGGGTGCGCTTCCAGAAGATGCAAGGCCATGAGGTGCACTATGTGTGCGCCGACGACACGCATGGCACGCCGATCATGCTGCGCGCCGACAAGGACGGCATCACGCCGGAGCAGCTCATCGACCGGGTGTACGGCGAGCACACCCGCGACTTCGCCGGCTTCCATGTCGCCTTCGACAACTACTACACCACCAATTCGAAGGAAAACCAGGCGTTCTGCGAAGACATCTACCGGCAGCTCCAGGCAAAAGACCTGATTGCAAAGCGCTCGGTGGAGCAGTTCTACGACCCGGTCAAGGCGATGTTCCTGCCGGATCGCTATATCAAGGGCGAATGTCCGAACTGCCATTCGAAGGACCAGTATGGCGACTCCTGCGAAGTCTGCGGCAAGGCCTATAGCCCGACCGACCTGATCAATCCCTATTCCGTCGTTTCGGGAGCCAAGCCGGAGCGCAAGGCCTCGGAGCATCACTTCTTCAAGCTTTCGGACCGGCGCTGCGAAGAGTTCCTGCGCCAGTTCACGCAGAGCGGGGAGCGCCTGCAACCGGAAGCGGCGAACAAGATGAAGGAATGGCTGGGCGATCCGGGCGACAACAAGCTCGCGGACTGGGATATCTCCCGTGACGCACCTTACTTCGGCTTTCCAATCCCCGGCACCGACAACCAGAAGTTCTTTTACGTCTGGCTCGATGCCCCGGTGGGCTATTTCGGCAGCTTCCGCAACTACTTCGAAAAGAAGGGCCGGTCGCAGAAGGAGATCGACGAGTTCCTGCGCCCGGGCAGCGACACCGAGATGATGCATTTCATCGGCAAGGACATCCTCTACTTCCACGCCCTGTTCTGGCCGGCGATGCTGCAGTTCGCGGGCTACCGCGTGCCGACGAAAGTCTTTGCGCACGGATTCCTGACGGTTGACGGGCAGAAGATGTCGAAGTCCCGCGGCACTTTCATCACCGCCGAGAGTTATCTACAACAAGGCCTGAACCCCGAATGGCTGCGCTACTACTACGCGGCGAAGCTGAATTCGACCATGGAGGACATCGACCTGAGTCTGGATGACTTTGTCGCGCGGGTGAACAGCGACTTGGTCGGAAAGTACGTCAACATTGCGAGCCGGTGTGCGGGATTCATCGCCAAACAGTTCGATGGAAAGCTGTCCCAGACCGACAAGACGTTGGGGGAACTGAATCGCAATCTGCAGGCTGTCCGCGGCGTCGCTTTCCTGGTGCAGGAGGCGTTCGACGCGCGCGAATACGGAAAAGCGGTGCGGGAAATCATGAAGGCGGTCGATACAGTCAACGTCTATGTAGACGAAATGCAGCCCTGGGTCCTGGCAAAGGATCCGTCCAAACGCGAACTGTTGCATGAGGTTTGCACGCGTGCCCTGTTCTCCTTCAAGTCCATCACGATTCTGTTGACCCCGATCCTCCCGCGCACCTCCCGGCGTGTAGCCAGGGAACTCTTCGGCATGACTCGGGATTTCGTCTGGTCGGATCTCGAAGAAATTCCGGAAAACATCCATTCGTACAAGCACCTCCTGACCCGCATCGATCAGAAGCAAATCACCGCACTGGTCGAAGCCAACAAGGAAAGCCTGCAACCCACGACCGCAGCACCGATGCAGTCCACAGAAAAGCAGGAGAAAAAAATGGAAGCCAAGACCGCCACCACCTCACCCCAGCCCTCTCCCCCTCAAGGCGGAGAGGGAGCGAAAACCGCCGCTGGCGCGATGATCAACATCGACGAATTCAGCAAAGTCGACCTGCGCGTTGCGAGAATCGTCAGCGCCGAACACGTCGAAGGCGCCGAGAAGCTGCTCAAGCTGCAACTCGACATCGGCACCGAAACCCGCCAGATATTCGCCGGCATCAAATCCGCCTACGACCCGGCGAAGCTGGTCGGCCGCCTGACGGTGATGGTCGCGAACCTGCAGCCGCGCAAGATGCGCTTCGGCGAATCGCAGGGCATGGTGCTGGCCGCGAGCGGCGAAGGCCCGGGCATTTTCCTGTTGTCGCCCGACGACGGCGCGCAGCCCGGCATGAAGGTGAAGTGAGGCCGGAAGGGCCGCAAAAACTCGTGAATGTCGTGAATGTCGCAAAGGCAGTTTTGGTCTGCAGCCTTCGAACTTACCGCACTCACGATATTCACGACATTCACGACATTCACGGCCCTTGAAAATCACCCGCCGCCTTCGCATCTCCGGCCGAGTTCAGGGCGTCTTCTTCCGCGAGTCGATGCGGCAGCGCGCGGAGCAACTCAAGGTGACCGGATGGGTGCGCAATTGCGCGGACGGAACCGTCGAGGCGGTTGCACAGGGGGATGCGTTCGAGGTCGGTCGGCTGATCGAGTGGGCGCAGCGCGGGCCGGATGCTGCGCAGGTGGAGAAGGTCGAAATCGAGTCCATCGAAGACGACGTTCACTACACCCTCTTCGACAAGAAACCGACTCTCTGACAATTCAATCTATTCACCACGCGCCGCGAGCGGCGCGTGGTGAGACTTAATCCTGTCTTAGTCACATCAGCGACGCCAATTCCTCCGGCGCATGCGTCCGCAACAGCGTATTGCGCATCATCCAGGCTTTTTCCTGGTCGACCTTCTCGAAATACTGCACGTCCCCCGCAATCAGCGCCGCAACGGCAACACCGTCGCGATACATCACTCGATTGCTGTAGATCGCCGACACGCGCGGGCCGGGCGTGACGATGCCCGCAAGATTGAGCGGATCGACGCCACTCACGACCACCAGTCGCCCGGATTTCTCCGCGCTGCGCACGCCGCGCAATACACCGACCGCTTCGGGCAACGCGAACTGCTCGCCTGAAAAGCCAGCCACAAAACGGCCGCCGCGGATTTCTCCGCGGGTCTCCAGCCGGCGGCAGGCCATCAGCAATTCGCGCCAGGGCGGCAACCAGTCGGCCTCGCGCGCCAGCATTTTCCAGAAAATCACGCCGTAACGCTTCAGCAAGGTTCGGGCGATCTGTTCCGCGGCTTCCCGTTCAAGAGTAATGGTGCTGCTGGCCGCCGGCTTGCGCCGGATCAAAGCCCAGCGGCCGGCATCTTCGACGCCGAATACCGCGGTACGCCGGCGGCGTCCGCCACCGATCGGTTTGCGGCGATCCGCAGGCAGCAAGAGCGCTCGCAGTCCGCTGAAGCCATCCGAGTTGATCAGTCCGGCGGCAGTCAATTCCCGCAATGCGTCTTCGATGAAAGTACGCGGCTGATCCAGGCCGTCCGTGATGTCGTCGAAGAAGGAAGCGCCGTGCTGAGCCAGGTAGTCGGCGACCGCTTGCGCGCGCGTGCTGATGCGCACCGACTGTGGATCGGATGTTTTCGCCAGCGCAGTCCAGACGCCGAGATTCTTCCGCGTCAGCAAGGTGATCGGCGTGCTGCGCACGGGACTCGACCCCTGCGTGCGCGACGCATCCATCTTCGGCGCTTCCAGCCGCGTCCATACCACGCGGCCCGCACGGCACAGATCGTCGAGCCAGTGAGGCTCGTATCCCGAAACCCGTGCCGGGATCAGTTCGGTTTCCCACGAACCGGCGGCGGCTTCGAATCCCTCAAGCTGGGAAACCACCGCCGCAACCGCGTCCGGACCCTCCATGCGCTCGCCGACGTGCTGCCAGTCGAACAGGAACTGCATGAAATCCGCCTCGGAAACCGGCTCGATCTCCTGCCGCAGGCGCTTGACGGTGTAGCGGGTGATGCGCGCCAGCAACCGGCGTTCGCACCATTCGGTGCCGGCTCCCGGTGTAAAACTGCCGCGCATGACGAAACCTTCGCCTTCGAGCGCCAGCAAGGCGCCATCGATATCGCTTGCCGGTACGGCGATTGACTCGGCAAGCTCCGCCGCCGTAACGGGACCCAGGCCTTCGAGACGACCTCGCACGATTTCCACCAACGCCTCTTCGCGCGACCAGGCCTTCGCGTATTCAGCGGGCACGACAATCGGCGGCATCACCAGAGCTGCTGGATGCGCGGCGTTGAATTCGGGCAGACGCTGTGCTGCGACAACAAGCGTCGCGCTATCCGGTAGACCGTCGGGCACGACTCGAGTGATCCGCTTGTCACGGATGAGTTCATCGAGCAGCGGCGTCCATTGCGGTTGCCGCGCCACTTCCCGCGTCGTGAGCAAACCCAGCCAGCCGAGCGCATCGTGAAGTTCGTCAGCCGAATCAGCTTGCGGCCAGGCCTCTTCCCTGACGCGGGCGATTGCTTCCGGATCGAGCCGTCCGATATCCGCCGCGCTTTCCGGGTCGAGCCAGCGGCGGCTGACCACCGCCTGCGTTCGCCGCTCTTCCAGCGGTGCGTCGTCGAGGTAGGCATAAGGACGGGCCGACAGGATTTCGAGTGCGAGGGGCGAAGGCTCGACCAGGTCGCGGGTTTCGATTTCCACTTCGCCCCGTTCGATCGCGCGCAGCAGATTCTCGAAGCCCTCGATGTCCATCGCCTCGAACAGGCAATCGTCGATGGTCTGTTTCACCAGCGGATGGTCCGGTATCTCGCGGTCGCCGACGATGTTTTCCTGGCAGGCAAGCTGGTCGGGGAACACAGCCGCGACCAGATCCTCCGCCTCCATGCGCTGCAGTTGCGGCGGAACCTTGTTGCCGCCGCGGAAGCGCGGCAATGCCAGCGCGATGGAGGCATCCCAGCGCCAGCGCGTCAGGAACATCGGCGCATCGAGCAAAGCCTGGATCAGCACCTGGCGCGCGCTGTTGGAATGCAGGTAGCGCGCGACTTCCTCGAGTGGAAAACTGTGCGTGGCCGTAAGCGAAAGAATGATCGCATCTTCCGTCGCCGCGGCCTGCAGCTCGAAGTTGAACTTGCGGCAGAAACGCTTGCGCAAGGCCAGCCCCCACGCGCGGTTGATGCGATTGCCGTAAGGCGAATGGATGACGAGTTGCGTGCCGCCGCTTTCGTCGAAGAAGCGCTCCATGACCAGGCGCTGCTGCGTGGGCAGCAGCCCGAGCGCCGCCTTCGCGCTGCCCAGGTAGTCGACCAACTGGGTGGCGGCATCCGCGCCTATGCCGACTTCTTCGGCCAGATAGTCCATCGTGGCCTGCACATCCGGCAGCCGCGCCGCGACGTCGGCGCGCAATCTCGATACGGCGGAAGACACTTCGTCGCTGCGTGCCGGCGCTTCGCCGAGCCAGAACGGAATCGAAGGCGGCATGCCCTGCGCGTCCTCTACGCGCACGCGACCGGCCTCGACCCGCAAAATGCGATACGACGTATTGCCGAGCTGGAACACGTCGCCCGACAGGCTCTCGACGGCGAAATCCTCGTTGACCGTGCCGACGATGATGTCCTGCGGCGACAGCACGACGGCGTAGTCGGCGGTATCGGGAATCGTGCCGCCGGAGGTGACCGCTGTCAGTCGCAACCCGTCACGCGGCCGCAATTTCCGGTTGACCGCATCGCGGTGGATCAGCGCGCGCTTGCGGCCGCGGCGCGTCGAGAAGCCTTCCGCCAGCATCTGCAGGACTTCACCGTATTCCTCCCGCGTGAGTTCGCGATAAGGCCATGCCCGCCTTAGCAAGTTATAGAGTTCTTCCTCATCCCATTCGCCCGAAGCCACCTCGGCGGCAACCTGCTGCGCCAGCACGTCCAGCGGTTTGTCGGGAATGACGACCCGGTCGAGCTCCTCGCGCCTTACCGCGTCGAGCAATGCAGTACATTCGACGAGGTCGTCACGCGACACCGGGAACAGCCGGCCCTTCGGCAGTCCGCCAACCGCGTGACCCGACCGGCCGACCCGTTGCAGCAGTGCGGATATCCGGCGCGGTGTGGATAGCTGGCAGACAAGGTCCACATGCCCGATGTCGATGCCCAGTTCGAGGGAGGCAGTGGCGATCAGCGCCTTGAGTTCGCCGCGCTTCAATCTCTGTTCCGCGTTCAGCCGCTGCTCGCGCGCCATGCTGCCGTGGTGCGACGTGACCTGGTCTTCACCCAGGCGCTCGGACAGGGCACGGGCAGCGCGCTCCGCGAGCCGCCGCGTATTGACGAACACCAGGGTCGAGCGGTGCTCGCGAATCAACTCCGCGAGCCGGTCGTAAACCTGGGTCCACACTTCGGCCGACATGACCGCTTCGAGCGGCGATTCTGGCACTTCGAGGGCGAGATCGCGCTTGCGGACGTGGCCGGTGTCGACGATGGTGCAGGCGTTGGAATCGAACAGCCCGCCGGACTGGCCGCCGCCCACCAGGAAGCGGGCGACTTCCTCGATCGGCTTTTGCGTCGCCGACAGGCCCACACGGGTCAGTTGTCCGCCGGTCAGATGCTGCAAACGTTCGAGGGAAAGCGCCAGATGCGCGCCGCGCTTGTTCGGCGCCATGGCGTGGATTTCGTCCACGATGACCGTGCGCGTGCTCGCCAGCATCTTGCGGCCCGACACGCTGGTCAGCAGGATGTACAGCGATTCCGGCGTCGTCACCAGGATGTGCGGCGGCTTGCGGCGCATGCGTTCGCGGTCCGCCTGCGGCGTGTCGCCGGTACGCACCACAGTGCGAATGTCCACGTCCGGCAGGCCGGATTCGAACAACTCCCTGCGGATCCCGGCTAGCGGCTCGTCGAGGTTTTTCTGGATGTCGTTCGACAGCGCTTTCAGCGGCGATATATAGACAACATGGATCTCGTCGCGCAACTCCCCGCGCACGCCCAGCCTGATCAGCGCATCGATGGTGGCGAGAAAAGCCGCCAGCGTCTTGCCCGACCCCGTCGGCGCCGCGATCAGTGCGTTATTGCCCGAACTGATCGCCGGCCAGGCCTGGATCTGCGGCTCGGTCGGCGCCGGGTAAGTGCGGCGGAACCAGTTCGCTACTGCGGGATGAAAAGAATCGAGAACGTCCACCTCACCCCCCGCCCTCTCCCCCGCCAGCGGCGGAGAGGGTGCCTGGACATTTCGTGGAATCAAAGTTAACCGAAGTAGTTAATTTGGTCGGCGTTGGCAAGAACATATTTATGAATACTTTTCGATGTATGGAAATGCAACAGACGCTCTTGCCTCTCCTCACCCTCTCCGCCCTCAGGGGGGAGAGGGACGGGGTGAGGTGGGTGGGTCATTTGTTCATTGATAGACGACTTGCACGTTCTTCGGTTCCAGCCATTTGCTTAGTTCGGACATCAGGTTGTCGTCCGGCCTGATTTTCCAGTCCTCGCCCAGGTCGAATTCCGCCGCGGCATTGCCGTTGGTGTACGCGATCGACACGCGCAGGCTGCCGTTGCGATAGGGTTCGAGCACTTTCTTCAGCTTCTTAGCGTCGGCAGCGCCGTTCATCGACAGCTTGAGATTGCGGCCGAAGCGCGCACGCACGCCGGCGAGGTCGTAGATCTTTTCGGCGGCAATGCGCATGACCACGTTATCGGCTCCCTCCTCGCCGCCGCGGCGGAAGGAACGCACCTTCGCCTCGACCAGCACCACCGCATCCTCGTGCACCAGGTTGCGGTGCCGGTCCAGCACTTCGTCGTAGACCACGACTTCCACACGTGCGGTGCCGTCGGATAGCATCATGACCATCATGCGGCCGCTGGCGGTCTTCTGCATCCTGACCGATTCGACGACGCCGGCGATGTGTTGCTGCCGTGTCCCTTCCTCGGGCGCGGGCGGTATCAACTTCGACAACCGGGTTCGAACTACGGCTGAGAATTCATCCTCGTAATACCGAAATGGGTGCCCGCTGAAGTAATAACCTAGCGCGAGTTTTTCGTTCAGCAGGCTTTCGATTTTTTTGTCCCAGCGCGGCGCATCGATCAACTTCGGCCCTTCGACCGTTGCCGACGCTTCGCCGAAAAGGCTGACCTGCGAAGCCGACCGGCTGGCCTGTTCCGCGGCTTCCATGGCGATGCCGACCGAGGCCAGCAGGCTGGCGCGATGATCGTTGATCGAATCGAACGCTCCCGCGCGAACCAGCGATTCGATGACCCGGCGGTTGACGATGCGCCTGTCCACCCGAAGGCAGAAATCGAAAAGGTCCTTGAACGTCCCCGCGACACGCGCTCCGATGATGTGTTCGATCGCCGATTCGCCGGTGCCTTTCACTGCACCCAGGCCGTAGCGGATGCGCTTTTCGTCCACCGGCACGAAGCGGTACTCGCTGGCATGAATGTCGGGCGGCAGCACTTCCAGTTTGTTGGCTACCGTGTCTTCATGGAACTGCTGCACCTTGTCGGTATCGTCCATGATTGCCGACATGTTGGCCGCCATGAAGGCGGCGGGGTGATGCGCTTTGAAGTAAGCCGTCTGGAAGGCGACCAGCGCATAGGCCGCAGCGTGCGATTTGTTGAAGCCGTAACCGGCGAACTTCTCCATCAGGTCGAAGATCTCGTCCGCCTTGAACGGCGTCAGGCCGTTCTTGCCCGCGCCATCGCGGAAAATGCTGCGATGCTGCGCCATCTCTTCGGCCTTCTTCTTGCCCATCGCCCTGCGCAACAGGTCCGCACCGCCAAGGCTGTAGCCCCCGATGATCTGCGCCATCTGCATGACCTGTTCCTGATACACCATGATGCCGTAGGTTTCCGCAAGAATCGTCTCGACGCGCGGATCGGGAAAGCCGAATTTCTTGCCCTGCTTGCGCTGAATGAAATCGGGAATGAGTTCCATCGGACCGGGCCGGTACAACGCGACCAGCGCGATGATGTCCTCGAAGCGGTCGGGACGCGCCTGCTTGAGCAGGTCGCGCATGCCGCGCGATTCGAACTGGAACACCGCAGTGGTATTGGCGCTGGCGAAAATCTTGTAAGAGGCCGCGTCGTCCAGAGGCAGCTGATCCAGCACGATGTTCGCTTCCGGATCGAGGCGCTTGATGAAACGCAGCGTCCAGTCGAGGATGGTCAGCGTCGTCAGCCCCAGAAAGTCGAACTTCACCAGGCCGATCGCCTCGACGTCATCCTTGTCGAACTGGGACACCGCGCTGTCGGACCCCGACGCGGTATAAAGCGGGCAGAAATCGCTCAGCTTGCCGGGTGCGATCAAAACGCCGCCGGCATGCATGCCTACGTTGCGGCTCAAACCTTCGAGTTGCCCGGCCAGCGCCAGCAGTTCCCGAGTTTCTTCCTCGGCCTCTTCGCGCTCCCTGAGCCGCGGTTCCATTTCGCGCGCCATCTGCAGCGTGATCAGCTTGCCAGGCTGGAACGGGATCAGTTTCGCCAGTTCGTCGGTGCGGCTGTAATTCCACTCCATGACGCGGCCGACATCGCGCACCACCGCCTTCGCGGCCATGGTGCCGAAGGTCACGATCTGCGACACCGAGTCGTCGCCGTATTTCTGGCGCACGTAATCGATCACCCGGTCGCGGCCGGCCTGGCAAAAATCGACGTCGAAATCCGGCATCGATACGCGCTCCGGATTCAGGAAGCGTTCGAACAGCAGGCCGTAGCGAAGCGGGTCGAGATCGGTGATGCCGAGCGAGTAGGCGACCAGCGACCCCGCGCCGGATCCGCGCCCGGGCCCGACCGGTACGCCGTTGCCCTTGGCCCAGTTGATGAAGTCGGCGACGATCAGGAAGTAGCCGGGAAAGCCCATCTGCACGATGGTGTTGATCTCGAACTCGAGGCGCTCGCGGTAGCGCGGCATGTGTTCGGCACGCGCCGCCGCGTCCGGATAGAGCGCGAGCATGCGCTGTTCGAGGCCGGCGGCCGCACGCTCGTGCAAGAAGGCTTCCAGCGTCATGCCGTCGGGCGTCGGGAACAGCGGCAGCCGTGACTTTCCGAGTTCGAGTGCAAAGTTGCAGCGGCGCGCAATCTCGACCGCGTTTTCCAGCGCCTGCGGCAGGTCGGCAAACAACTCCGCCATTTCCGCCTGGCCCTTGAGATATTGCTCCTCCGTGAAATGGCGCGGACGGCGCTGGTCGGAGAGCACGTATCCCTCCGCGATGCAGACCCTGGCTTCGTGGGCGACAAAATCGTCGCGCTTGATGAATTGCACCGGATGGGTGGCCACGACCGGCAACTTCAACGCGGCTGCCAGGCGCACGGCGCGCTTCACGTAATGCTCCGCGTTCGGCTGGCCGGGACGCTGCAATTCGATGTAGAAACGCTGCGGGAACAACTCCGCCCAGAACTGCGCGTGCTTCTTTGCCTGGCCGGCGTTGTCGGCCAGCAATGCATGCCCGATGTCGCCCAGGTGGGCGCCGGACAGCGCGATCAGGCCGTCCGTGCCGCGTTCGCGCAGCCATTCCTTCTGGATCTCTGCGCGGCCGCGATGCTGGTTGGAGCGGTAGGCGCGGGTAAGCCAGTCGCAGAGCTTCAGGTAACCCGCGCGGGATGCGCACAGGAACAGGGCGCGGTGGGGTTTGTCGCGATCGGCCTCGTTGCTGATCCAGACATCGCAGCCGATCAGCGGCTTCAATCCCTTGCTGCGCGCGACCTGATAGAACTTCACCATGCCGAAGAGGTTGGACAGGTCGGTCAGCGCGAGTGCGGGCATGCCGTCCGCCGCCGCTGCCGCGACCGCGTCATCGATCCGGGCAATCCCGTCGACGATCGAGTATTCGCTGTGCAGGCGCAGATGGACGAACGTCGGTTGCATGGCCCGCATTTTACGCCCGAAAGACACATCTACATCCAATGAAAATCCTCGCCGCCAAGACGCCAAGGTGCAAAGAACAACACGCAAAGGAAAGCAAAAGGAATTTCAAATATTCGACCTACACAGTTTTCAATCCGGTCATCCGACTTTCTCCACTTTGACGATCTTCTTGGCGTTTCCTTGGCGTCTTGGCGGTGAAAATATGCATTTGATTGGTAGAATGCGTGTCTCCTCGAAGCAACACCGCACCTCATGCGATTCATCAACCTCGCCGGCTATAAGTTCGTTTCGCTGGACGGACTGGACGACCTCAAGGCCCTGTTCGACCGGCGTTGCCGCGAACTGGAGCTCAAGGGCACCATCCTGCTGAGTTTCGAAGGCATCAACGTCGTTCTGGCCGGCAGTGAGGGGGCCACGACCGGATTCCAGGGCTTGATACACGCTGATCCCAGGCTCGCCGATCTGCGCTTCAAACGCAGCGAATCCTCCTTCCAGCCCTTCGACCGCATGCTGGTCAAGATCAAGAAGGAAATTATCACGATGCGTGTGACGGGCGTTGACCCGGCGAAGGAGCGGGCGCCCGCTATCGCGCCGTCGGAACTCAAGCGGTGGCTGGACGAAGGCCGCGCAGTCGTGCTGCTGGATACGCGCAACGCCTTCGAAGTGGATGCCGGAACCTTCGACAACGCAATGGACTTGCGGCTCAGCTCCTTTGGCCAGTTCGCACAAGCTGTCGACGCACTTGATCCATCGCTGAAGGACAAGACCATCGTCACTTTCTGCACCGGCGGCATCCGCTGCGAAAAAGCGGCGCCGGTCCTGATCGGAAAGGGTTTTCGCAACGTCTTCCAGCTCGACGGCGGCATTCTGCAATATTTCGAGGAATGCGGCGATGCCCATTTCAAGGGACGTTGCTTCGTTTTCGACCAGCGCGTCGCGCTCGACGGCAACCTGGAGCCCGCGGTCGCAAATACGCAATGAGCAACGCCCGCGAAACCCGACGGGCGGTGATCGTCATGGTCCTGCTGGTGATCCTGTGGGGATACAGCTGGATCACCTCGAAGATCGGCCTGGCCTACGCAAGCCCGATCGATGTGGTCGCCCTTCGCCTCGAACTCGGCATCGTGACGCTGTTCATCGGCTTGCTGTGGACTCGCCGGCCGCTGAAGCCGCAGCACTGGCAGGCCTTGGTGATGATCGGCCTGATCCAGACCGGGGCGTTTTTGCTGCTCAATACCTGGGCGCTTTCGGAAGGCGGGCCCGGCAAGACCTCGGTGCTCGTGTTCACCATGCCCTTCTGGGTTCTGGTGTTCGCCTGGCCGCTGCTGCATGAACGCATTCACGGACTGCAATGGGTTTGTGTCGTACTGGCGATCGTGGGCCTGTTGTTCGTGCTGGAGCCCTGGCAAATGCACACGACCCTGTTCAGCAAGACGCTGGCCGTCGTGGCCGGCATGTGCTGGGCGATCGGCGTGGTCTACGCCAAGCGCCTGCACAACCGGGCAAAAGTCGAACCCTTGTCGTTCACGTTCTGGCAGATGATCGTCGGCCTGGTCCCGGTGCTGATTTGCCAGGTGCTGCTGGACCGCCCGTCGATCGTCTGGTCGAACACGTTCATCGGCGTCACGATATTCAACGGCGTGATGGCCACCGGCTTCGGCTGGCTGGCCTGGCTCTACGTATTGCACCGGCTTCCCGCCGGCACCACCAGCCTGTCGTCGCTGGGCATCCCCGTGATCGCGATATTTTCCTCCTGGATACAACTCGGCGAGCAACCCGGCCGCTCGGAGCTGCTGGGGATGCTGTTGATCGGCATTGCGCTGGCGCTGCTGTCTTATTTGAGCATTCGCAGGCACGAAGAACCGGAACCGATGACCGGGCAGGAGTAGCGGGCCGATGGCCCGCGTGAATACGTGAATATCGTGAATGCCGTGAATGTCGCAACTGCGGGATACTGCTCTCGAACACGATATTCACGACATTCACGCATTCACGACATTCTCGGCCGTTCATGAAAACAAGCGCCTCCACTTTCCTCCCCATCCACGGCCTGCGCTACCACGTGCGCACATGGGGAGATCCAACCAAGCCGAAGATTTTTCTGCTGCATGGCTGGATGGACGTATCGGCGTCGTTCCAGTTCGTCGTCGACGAACTCAGGCATGACTGGCACGTCATCGCGCCGGACTGGCGCGGTTTCGGCCTTTCGGAGTGGACGAACGAAGGGTACTGGTTCCCTGACTACATCGCCGATCTCGACGCGTTGCTTGAACATTTCCAACCGGAGTCGCCTGTCCATATCGTCGGGCACAGCATGGGCGGCAATGTCGCCAATCTGTATGCCGGCATTCGTCCGGAACGCATTGGCAAGCTGGTGTTGGCGGAAGGCTTCGGTTTGCCGGCGACCAAGCCAGAAAGCGCGCCGCTACGCTACGCGAAATGGCTCGAAGAAAGCCGTGATCCGCCGACCTTGCGTGCCTACGTGACATTCGATGAGGTGGCCGAGCGGCTCAAGAAAAACAATCCCCGTATAAGCGACGAGCGTGCGAAGTTCCTGGCGCCGCACTGGGCTGAACAGAAAGCCGACGGCAGCGTCCACCTGCGCGCCGATCCCCTGCACAAGATGGTCAATCCGGTGCTCTACCGCGTCGAGGAAGCCATGGCCTGCTGGCAACGCATAGTCGCGCCAGTTCTATGGCTGTGGGGCGACGGTGAATGGATGATGAAATGGATGAAAGGCGACAGGTCGATGCTGGACAGTTATCGCGCCTGCTATCGCTCGCTGCATGAAGAAACCATCGCCGACGCCGGCCACATGATGCACCACGACCAGCCCAAGGAATTCGCCAGGGCGATCGAATCCTTTCTATACTAGCAAACAGACTGTTTGCAAAGTCATCTAGCACGGCTGTGACATGTCATTTATTTTCCATGTACGCTGGTACCTACACGCGTTTTAGGATGACCTTATGTACGTAGGTAAAGTAGTCCTAAAGAATATTCGAGGCTTCGAGAAGCTTGAGTTCGATCTTAAGCGTCCTGATGGGACCTTCGCAGGCTGGACTGTCATTACCGGTGACAATGGCTCCGGGAAGAGCACCCTACTCAAGGCTATCGCCATTGGCCTAACCGGCAAGGATACGTCGCGCGCATTGCAACCTAGCTTTTATCGTTGGATTCGAGATGGTGCTGTCGACCAAGAAGCATCCATTCATCTAGAGATCGTGCGCCGTAACGAGGACGACACGATCGTTGACTCGGGACGAGCTCCTCCGGGACAGTTTCCCGCAAAAATTATCTTTAAAAACGGCGGCAAAGAACCCCAGCTGCAGACTGACATTCCTCCAGGGAAACCTGCTAACTACTCCACGCCAGAACGAACGCTCTGGTCAATAGACGCACGAGGATGGTTTTCCTGTGGATACGGTCCGTTCCGTAGAGTGTTTGGAGCGTCACCCGAGGCTACGCGGCAGATGGTTGCACCAGCCACGGAGCGATTCGTCACCATGTTTCAGGAAGCTGCGTCCTTGGCGGAAGTAGACCAATGGCTCCGTAATCTGAAACACAAGGAATTAGAAAACAGGGCGTCCGAACGAGAACAGTTGGCCCTAGTTCTTGAGCTTTTGCGGGATGACTTGATGCCTAACCAAATCTCCGTTGACCGTGTAGATTCGGACGGACTCTGGCTTAAGGACCGCAACGGCGTTCAGCTAGCTTGGGGGGAAATGAGCGACGGCTATCGGGCCGCTGCCGCGCTCCTTGCCGACATCGTGCGCCATCTTATTAGTACCTATGGCGTCGATGACCTCGCTGAACGTTCGCCTAACGGAAAGCTTATAGTTAAACGCAGCGGTGTTGTTTTGATCGATGAAATTGATGCCCATCTGCATCCAGAATGGCAGCGTGAAATAGGTTTCTGGCTAAAACGCCATTTCCCGAATATTCAGTTTCTGGTTACGAGTCATAGCCCAATCATTTGCCAGGCGGCGGATCCCAATGGGCTGTTTGTCCTGCCAGAGCCCGGTAGCGACAGACAAGCCGGGGCGCTTACGACGGAAGAATATGAGAAGGTCATTGCCTCAAGGCCAGATACTATTCTGCTTACCTCGGCTTTTGGTTTGCAAAACACACGTTCACCGCGCGCAGTGGAAGGTCGAGCCGAGTATGCCCGACTGCAGGCCAAGAAACGGGCGGCTGGACGATTAAGTACTCTGGAAGAATCACGCGTCAATCAACTTAAGCTATTCGCCGACGTTTCGGAAGAGCCCTAGTTTCCATGCGGCGGATTACGCGCGGGCCTCTTCCGGCCAATACTCAGAATGCGCTCAACAATCGGCAAACTAGTGCCGATGCAAAGCGGATTGCGGGGACGTTGGTCATAGAAGTGGAATGGAAATCGGCGCGACAAACAAAAGGACTCAAAACTGCAGCGTCTGAGCTTGCTTTGATGGCAGGTCCTCGCGAACGCTGTATGTATTGTTGCGATTCGCATGGGACGGACATCGACCACTTTTGGCCCAAAGCTCTTTATGCTGAGAAGATGTTTATGTGGTCGAATCTCTTGTTAAGTTGTACCGAGTGCGGCCGATTTAAGGGTAATCAGTTCCCTCTTCAAGGCGGGATTCCCATGTTGGTGGATCCCACGGCCGAGGACCCTTGGGAGTTCTTGGAGTTTGATCCGGAAACCGGCATCGTTGTGGCGCGATTTGATGTCGCTGCCGATACGGAAAATCCGAAAGGCGCAGAAACTGTCAGAGCGTTCCAGTTAGACCGGCGAGAGGCTCTAAGCGAGGGTTACCGAAAGACTTGGCGACGACTGGTCGCAATCATCGAAATTGCCCTGATGCAGCAACCGATTCATGCCGATAATTTAATCCAAGCGCTTCGAGACGCGGACGACCACTACTTGCTGGGATGGTGCTTCGCTGGCACTGGGCAACAGCTATTGCCCTTCAGAACTCTCCAAGCGGAGCACCCCGCAGTCTGGATCGGCTGCAGGCAATCATTTCTCTAGCTAGACTGCGTAATATATAGAGGCTCAGGCGCGCCGGAAGAAATACGAGCCGCGCCAGAGGGTGAAACAGCCGATGGCGACAAACGCTGCTGCGTAGCTGCCGCTCAGATGGACGATCGCCCAGAATATCGTCGGCAGGAAAACGACTCCTGCATAAGTCGTCGCCAGCGATGCCCCGGTGGCGGATCCCGCCGTTCCGGGCGGCGCGATGCGCACCACTTCCGCCAGGTACACGCCGTTCCAGCCAATCGCGCTCGCACCGTAGACGAAACTGGTCATAAGCACCAGTGCATAAGGCCAGGCCGGCCCCATCGCTGCCATGACGAAGGCCGAGAATGCCATGACCGTCCCCAATGCGCCCAGCACCATGCGCGGCGAGGTCCAGTTGTCCGCAACGATGCCCCACAGGATCCGGCCGACCGTGCCGGCAACCATCGCGATCGCCAGCGCAGCACCAGCACCACTCACGGTCAAACCGACGCGTTCCGTCAGGAACACAACCAGGAACGAGCCCATGCACAACTGCATTCCCGAGTAGGAAAAGGAAGCGAGCGCGAGTTCGCGCAATCGCGGGTGCGACATGACGAGTTTGAACGGTTCGAGAAAATGCACCGGCGCAGCCGGTCGGGGCGCGTGCGGGGCAAGGTCCACGCCTGCGCGATAGGGCTGTACGGCGATGGCCAGTACGAGACAGGAAAGGCCCGCAAACAGCGCGGCTTCCTTCCAGCCGAAGCCGGCGATCATCAGCGGAATCAAAACGCCCGCCATGGCGCCGCCGATCGGAACGCCGGTCTGCTTCAGCGAGAAGATGAAAGCGCGCATGCCGTCCGGCGTACGTTCGGCGAGGATTGCAGAGCTTGACGGCGTGACCACGCCGTAACCGGTGCCGATGACCAGCGCACCGAGCGCGACCAGCCACGCGCTGGCACTCGCCATCAATGCCATGCCAGCGCAACAACACACCAGCGACAACTGGCTCGCGCGCATGGCGCCGAAACGGTTGATCAGATTACCCGCGGAAAATGCGGTGAAGGTGGCGGCCAGATAGATCAGCGCCGTAACGATGCCGACCGCGCTCGCCGGGAGTCCGATTTCCGTCTGAGCCACCGGCGCCAGGACAGGCGGCGTGTAGACCACCAGCGAAACCAGTGACTGGATCGCCATCGTGACGATCAACGGCCAGACTACGCCTTTCATTTCATTCTAATTCCGAAATTCACCACAGAGGCACAGAGGACACAGAGGAAAAGAAAAAAGAAGGTCCTGATAAGTGACCCGATGGGACCGCCGTGCGCCACGTTAAATGGCGAGTTTTCGATGGCCGCCCAGAACTGACGCTTCATTGCCTTTTTCAGTCTTTCTCTGCGTCCTCTGTGCCTCTGTGGTGAAAACTCCAGTAAAGACCTAAGTTTGAGACTGAGCGAGAGCCTGGTCGATGTCCCACAGGATGTCGTCGATGTCCTCGATGCCGATGGAAAGCCGGATCATGTCGGGGCCGACGCCGGCCTTGATCTGGTCTGCCTCGGAGAGCTGGCGGTGCGTCGTGGACGCAGGATGGATCACCAGCGTCTTGGCATCGCCGACATTGGCGAGGTGCGAAAAGAACTGCAATCCTTCGATGAATTTCACCCCCGCTTCCATGCCCCCCTTGATGCCGAAGGTCATGATCGAACCGCTGCCCTTCGGCAGGTATTTTTGCGCAAGCGCATGGTATTTGCTGCCCGGCAGCCCCGGATAGTTCACCCAGGATACGCGCGGGTGGTCCTGCAGGAATTTCGCCGCCGCCATCGCATTTTCGACATGGCGCTCGACGCGCACGTGCAGCGTCTCCAGTCCCTGCAGCAGGATCCATGCGCTGAACGGCGACAGCACGGGGCCCAGCGTGCGCATGGTTTCCATGCGGCATTTCATGGTGTAGCCGAAATCGCCGAAGGTCTCGTGGAAAATCACGCCGTGGTAGCCGCGCGAAGGCTCGGTCATCATCGGA
>DASWEZ010000075.1:0-3013 GCA_036394495.1 Burkholderiales bacterium | reverse complement strand
CTCGACATCGGCACCACGCTGGTCGATACCGGCTTCTGCATCATCGAAGTACCGCTCAATTCACCCGAACCTTTCGCCAGCATCATCCGGCTGTCGAAACGCTTCGGCGACAAGATCCTGATCGGCGCGGGAACTGTTACGGACTGGGAGCAAGTGGCGAAGGTTGCCGATGCGGGCGGCAGGATCATCGTGATGCCGCACGCCGATGCACGCATCGTCGAAGCCGCCAGGCGCCGCAACCTCTTCGTGGTGCCCGGCTTCGCCACGGCTACGGAAGGTTTTCGCATGATCGAAGCCGGCGCCGACGGCATCAAGCTGTTTCCCGCCGAGGCCAATCCGCCGAAAGTGCTCAAGGCGTTGCGCGCCGTGCTGCCGAAGAACGTTCCCGTGTTACCGGTCGGCGGCATCACCCCGAACAACGTGAAGGACTACTGGGAAGCCGGTGCGGACGGTTTCGGGCTCGGCTCAGCGCTGTACAAGCCCGGCGATACGGTAGCCAGGGTCGCCCAGGCGGCAGCGGATTTTCGGTTCGCGCTTCACGCGCTGCCGGAAAGGCCGTGAATGTCGTAAAGGCCGCAAAGGCCGTGAATATCGTAAGGGCCGTGAATGTCGTGAATGCCGTGAATGCCGTGAATGCCGTAACTGCTCTAAAGCTTTAGATCGACATTCACGACATTCACGATATTCACGGCCTTTGCGGCCTTTACGACATTCACGGCATTCACGGCTTTCCTGTTTTTCGCCAATATTTCGTCGTTGCCGTCAATTATTCGTCCATTCGCGGGTGGCAGTCTGACGGCATATTCAGGCGTGGCGGCACTGCCCGCGCCAGGTGCCGTGCCGAATGGCGCCATGGGACGGACAGACGGCACAGCCCGCCTTCCCCCGCATCGTCAAAACCACTCAGATCGCCATCGCTGTCGCAGACCGGAGCGCAATCCGCGCTGCAGCCATCCCTGGCATCGGATATGCAAAGGTCAAGGGCACAGATCCGAACAGGAGTGCGCCATGAAAGCAACTGATCTACTGATCGCCACCAGTTCCGCCGACAGGGTCTGGAAAGCGTTGCGTCCGCCACTTCCGGCGGGCACCGAGCCTGCCGGGAGCGACGAACCGAATGACATCCGCAGGTTGATGCTCCAGTCGCAGGAATTCCGCGCCTTTACGCCATCGGCAGAAACGAAGCATGTGGACCAGGGTGGCAAGAAACCGGACGGCGCGACGATGGACATCGTCTTTGCCTGCCTCGCCATTTGCGCCGACGAGGAACGCCGCGCGATGTCTTTCGGACCCAACGAAGGCGCCAACGCCATGCGCCGCGCCATGCACGCGATCAAGAAGAAGTTTGGCGTCAGTTAGGCGAAGCCGTGAATGCCGTGAATATCGTGAATATCGTGAATATCGTGAATGTCGTGAATGTCGTGAATGCCGTAAAAGCCCTAGAGCTTTAGATCGATATTCACGACATTCACGACATTCACGATATTCACGGCCCTACATCGTTCGCCAGCGCCGACGACGCCCCAAGATCCTCGCTGCCAACCATGTCGACCCCGTTCCTCGCGAAGCGTGCTGCGGCATGCAGCGCGCGTTGGTCTTTCTCGTGATCGAGCGACCACTGTGCCTGGCGGCACAGCAGGAGCAGCGCGAACGCGCGGCCCAGGGTCATGGCAAAGCGCCGTGCGCCGGCTTCCATTCCATCGCCGGACGCTTTTGCAATCCACTGCTGCGCACGCAGCAGCGCTACCTGCGCCGCCTTGGCGCACTCCAGCAACCGCGTATCGCGTACACCTGAAACCAGGGTTTCGATTTCGACTTGCAGCGCGGACAAGGCGCTGCCGGTCTGCAACGCGCGCAGCACATCGAGCGACAATACGTTGGTCGTGCCTTCCCAGATCGAGAAGACCTGCGCATCGCGCAGCAGCGCCGGCAGGCCGGTATCTTCGATGTAACCTGCGCCGCCGAAACTTTCCATTATTTCCGACAGCACCGCCACCGACTGTTTGCCGGTCATGAGTTTCGCAATCGGGGTAAGCAGTCGCAGCAGGTCCTTGCCGGCGGCGTCGAGCCCCTCGGTTTCATCGCGGCCGAGCAGTTCCACGGCGAAGAAGGCGAGATGAAAGCCCGCTTCGTATTCCGCCTGCAGGCCGGCCAGCGTATCGACATGCAGCGGCTTCTCGGCCAGCGGCGCGCCGAAGGCGACGCGCTTCGTCGCATAATCGCGCGCCAGGGCGAGGCCGCGGCGCATGTAGGACACCGCGCTGACGCTATTCCATGTGCGGGTGACATTGAGCATCGGAGAGATATTGCGCACGCCGTCGGCTTCACCGGCGACCGCCACTGCCGGCGTGCCATCGAGCGTGAGTTCCGCGGTCGGCACCTTGCGCGTGCCGAACTTGTCCTTGAGCCGGTGCACGAGGATGTTGTCGAGCTGCCCTCCCGCATTGCGCGTTTCCACATAGAACAGGGCGAGGCCTTTGCCGCCACCGGGATTGCCCTCCGGCCTTGCCAGCGTCAGCGCCATCTGCGAAGTCGCCGCGGAGGTAAACCATTTGCGGCCGTGAAGCCGCCAGCGTGAGCCGTCCCGCTTCGCCGTGGTCTCGGTGAGGCCGACATCGGATCCCCCGGTGCTCTCCGTCATCCACTGCCCGCTGGTCCAGAACTGCCCGGGATCGCGTGAAGTCAGATGCGGCAACGCCCGCTCGATGAGCTGCTTGTTTCCGGATGCGACCAGTGCGCGCGCCGCACCGTCGGTCATCGCCAGCGGACAACTGTAAACGTCCGTCGCGGGAGTGAACAAATGCACGAGCGCGAATTGATGAATGCGCGAATGCCGCCCGTTGCGCCGCTCATAAGCCGTCGCGATCAACCCTCTTTCGGCAGCGAGCCGCTCCGCCTGCTTCCACAGCGGCGACACTTCGATGTGATCGATGCGGTTACCCCACGCGTCCCACGGCGTGTGCACCGGTTCGTTCAGCCGATCGGCGATCTGCAGACGATACAGCTCGCCCCC
>DASWEZ010000074.1:0-2746 GCA_036394495.1 Burkholderiales bacterium | reverse complement strand
TCTGGCTGACGGCCTTCGCTTCGTAAAGAGGTTTTAGCCGGCCGGCGTTGCGCTTTGCCTGGTCGAAACTGGCCTGCGCGCTGACCAGGTCTGCCTCGGCTCTGGCGAGCACTGCGCGAAACGGCGCGGCATCGATCGTGAAGAGGCTCTGGCCTGCCGCGACTTTACTGCCCTCCGTGAAATTCCATTTCTCCAGAATGCCGGATATACGCGGGCGCACTTCGACTTCGCGCACGCCCGATATCTGCGCGACATATTCGAAGTTCGCCGGCAGATCGCGAGGCCGCACGACCGCGACAGTGACTTCCGGCGGCGGCATGGCGGCGGGCTGCGACTGCGATTTCTGGCAGGCGCCAAGGGCGGCCAGGACGAATGCGGCGACAATGCCGCGCACTGCAAGCGAGAACGAAGCGCGCACTTGAAGCTCCTGTGAGATCTTATGGTATGCCGGACCCGGGAATCCCGGGACGCGAACGAAGACACCGGGCTGGAACCCCGGCGTCATACCAGCAAGCGGCGCAGTTTACTTACATACAACAATGTATGTAAAGTACAAACTTGCTGATTGTTTTGTGACCGATTGTAAGGCCAAGCCGGCGGCTTCAGCGGCGGCGGCACTACGGAGGGGTGGCATGGTGAGAAGAACGAAAGAAGAGGCGCTGGAAACGCGCGACCGGATTCTGGATACCGCCGAACAGGTATTCGTGGAAAAAGGCGTGTCCAACACTTCGCTGGCGCAGCTTGCGGAAGCGGCCGGGGTCACGCGCGGCGCCATCTACTGGCATTTCCGGAACAAAGCGGATCTATTCGACGCGATGATGAGCCGCGTGGTACTGCCGATGGAGGAAATGGCGGCGCGGGCGAGTGACGATGATCTGGCGGATCCGCTCGCGCATGTGCGCGCCTGCGCGCTGAACGTTCTCGAACACCTGACGACCGACGCGCAATGCCAGCGCGTGTTCGAAATCTGTTGTCACAAGGTCGAATATGTCGACGAAATGGTCCAGGTACGCAAGCGGCACATCGAAGCGCGCAACAATTGCCTGAAGCATATGGAGAGCGGTTTGCGCAATGCTGCGAAAAAGGGGTTGCTTGCGCCATCGGTCAATCCGCGCCTGGCCGCCGTGGGCCTGCATGCGCTGGTCGACGGACTCATCGTGAACTGGGTGCTCGATCCTGCGTATCTGCCCCTCGCGCGGGACGCGAAAACGCTCGTGGACCAGTACCTCGGACGCCTCAGGGCCGTACCTGCGAAGACTGCATTGCGACGAAGTGCGCCAGTATCGCGCCGGGCACGGCAGAAGCCCGTGATCAGTCCGCCGTGATCGTCCCGGTCAGTCGCTCGGCCCGGCCGACGGCATCGCGTTCGGTAACCCGTCCGCTGAAATAGACCAGCTTCCACTGGCCGGACCGGGTTTCGATGCGGAATTCGGTGCGCGAGATCGGCTTGTTGGACTTGAATACGGCGACGACCGCTTCGCGCAGCGCTTCGCGGTCCTCCGGATGGATCAGGTCGTTAAGCCGGCGCGCGGTCGTCGTGAGCGCCTGCGGCCCGTGACCGGTCATGGCGTTCCACTCCCGGCTGAGGAAAACTTCGCCGGACGGAATATGCCAGTCGAACAACGCGAGCCGGGAGCTTTCCAGGGCCAGGTGCAGGCGCTCCTCGCTTTTGAGCAGGGCTTCTTCGGCTTCGCGGCGCTCGCTGACATCCTCGATGCTGCAGGCGAAACCGAGCAGTTGCCCGCCGTCGCTCATTTGCGCGGATTTCATCGATGCCCAGACTACTTTGCCGCTTCGGTGCACGAAGCGGTGCACTGAGGTGAATGATGCGCCACTGGTCGCGGCTGCGGTCCAGGCCGCGACGACTCTTTCCCGGTCGTCCGGGTGCAAGGTCGATTGCCAGCCGTTGCCAAGAACCGCCACTTCTGGCAGGCCGGAAATGCGCTCGAAAGCGGGATTCGACTGCACGCACGCACCGGATCCATCGGCCAGGAACATGCCGAGCGGCGAAGCGTCGCTCATCGCGCGCAGCGTGGCGGACGAAGTCCGCGTCGCGCTCTCGGCAACTTCGCGCGAGCGCACCTGGCCGGTGAGGTTTGCGAGCGTACGGCCCAGCATCAACGTAAGGGCCGCCAGCGCCAGTAGCAGGGCGAAGCCGCGCCAGCGCATCCAGGCGGCAATGCGGTCAAGTTTGCGCTTCACCGCGAGCTGTGCATCCGCAATGAGTTCGCGTTCGATCTGAATCGACTCGGCAAACTGCGCGAATATGTGATCGCCCTGGCTCTCCCCCTGCCCCTTGTGCATGATTTCAACGATGGCTGTCATGGTTCGCTCGCCATTGTCCCCGGCGCTGCGTTTGACGACCAGCGGGGAGGCGTAACGGGCCAGCCAGTCTCGCGCCGACGCAACGCCACCTTCTGCCAGATCGTGTTGCCTGGCATCCTCGACCAGTAGCGCGAGCGCTTTTTGCGCGACTTCGGGAAACCGGTCGGCCGCTGCGCGATAGCGATTAAGCGAGGCGATGGAGCCGGTCAGAACATAGCCGCGCATGCCCGATTGCATTTCCAGCATCATCAACGGCAACGGCTGCAAGGCCTCCATGGTCTGGATGCGCTGGTTCAGGTTTTCCGAGGCCTGCTCCAGTTCGCGATAGGCGGCCAGCGCGAACAGATCGATCGCAAACAGCAGGCCGAGAGCGGCCAGTACGAGAAGAATGGGGCGGGGGAGGATGAATCCGGATTTCAGC
>DASWEZ010000073.1:0-8335 GCA_036394495.1 Burkholderiales bacterium | reverse complement strand
GGGTGCAATCGTGACCACGCTCAAGGAAGGCAAGGGCCCGTCGCCGAAGGCGGCCGACACGGTCAAGGTCCATTACCAGGGAACGCTGGTGGATGGCACGGTGTTCGACAGTTCCATTCAGCGCGGCCAGCCGGCGACGTTCCCGCTGGGTAATGTCATCAAATGCTGGACCGAAGGCGTTCAGGAGATCAAGGTCGGCGGCAAGAGCCGCCTGGTGTGCCCGGCCGCTATCGCTTATGGAGACCGGGGATCCCCGCCCGCCATCAAACCCGGTGCGACTTTGATCTTCGAAGTCGAGCTGATCGAAATCGTCAAGTAACGGATTCGACGGCCGCGCAAAAGCGGCAATCAGGATGAGCCGGAGACGGTCCGGCCGGCGCCATCGATGCCGGCTGCGTTCGCCGCGATCATGCTGCGGACTGATCATCGTCGTGCTAGCAGCGTTCGGCCACCCGGTATGACCCGCGACGCTGTTTTTTCCATTGCCCGTCTTCCCGGACATGTGTCGGTCCTGCCAGCGCCAGTATTCCGGCGCCCAGGCCGGCTGGCCTGACGCCGGTCACGATCGCATTGGCTGCGATGCCTGGCTCCGACATCTTTTTGTCGGGTTGAAACTTGGCGGAACCGGCGTCTGTCCAACCGGCTGATTGCATGCCTCCATCGAGGTAGCGAGTGTCGTGCCTTACCGTGGAAACTCTGCACGGCAACGCACGGAGTGCCTGTCGATCCCTTTCATGTACCTTTCATGTCTGAGGATAGCCGGACTGTCGCTGGCGCGGATGCGCGAAGTACGGCCCCTGCGTTTGGTCAACAATAGGAGTTGTTCATGAAAGCACGCGCAAGCTTCCTGTCGACGCAGTTGCTCGCGCTGCTGCTTTGCGTGTCCGTTGTTTTCGCGCAGACGACCGAGCTGGGGCCGGTGGACTCCGCACCGGCCCAGTCCGCGTTCACCCAGCAGGAGCTCGACCAGATGCTGGCTCCGGTCGCCCTCTATCCGGATTCGCTGCTGTCGCAGATCCTGATGGCATCGACTTATCCGATCGAAGTCGTTCAGGCCGCGCGCTGGTCCAGGGCGAACCCCGGCCTCAGCGGCGACGCGGCGGTCAAGGCCGTCGAGCAGAACAACTGGGATCCCAGCGTCAAGTCGCTGGTCGCCTTTCCGCAAGTCATCTCCATGATGGACGAGAAGCTCGACTGGATGGAGCGCCTCGGCGATGCATTTCTGTCCCAGCAGCAGCAGGTAATGGACACGGTTCAGCAGTTGCGCCAGAAGGCACAGGCCGCGGGCAACCTGCAGTCCAACGAAAACGTGCGCGTGGAACCGCAAGGGCAAACCATCGTCATTGAACAGGCGAATCCCCAGATCGTCTATGTGCCTTACTACAACCCGACCGTGGTTTACGGACCGTGGTGGTACCCGGAATACCCTCCCGTCTACTGGGGGCCGTGGCCGGGCTATTACGCGCGTCCGGGATTCGGCGCGGGATTTTATTGGGGTGCCGGAATTACGATCGGCGCGGGATTTTTCTTCGGCGCCTTCGACTGGCCGCATCGCCATGTCACCGTGGTGAACGTCAACAACTACTACTACCGTCCGCCTGCCCGCGCTCCGAATGGCCCGCCCGGTGGCTGGTACCATGATCCAGGCCACCGCCGCGGCGTTCCTTATCGGGACCCGGTGCTGCGCCAGGAATTCGGCCGCCGCGACACGAGGCCCGACGCGAGACGCGAATTCCGCGGCAACGAACCGCAACGGGTGCAGGGCCCCAACGCCCGGCCGGATGTTCGCAATGGACCGAACAATCGTCCGGAGCCGCGCGACAACCGTCCGGATCAGCGCGATCGCGCACAGCAGCGTCCGGATGGCAATGTCCGGCCGAATGGTGCCAACGCCGGCCGCATCGAAACGCGTAATGTTCCGGCTCAACCGAACGCCGGCAATGATGCACCGAACCGGCCCAACGCACCCGGAATGACTCGTCCGCAAGCGCCCAACGTGCCGCTGCCGAGCGCGGGCAATTTGCCGCGCCCCACTCTTCCCAATGTCGCGCAGCCACGCACGGCCCCCAGTCTCCCGACGACGCCCGCGGTGCCGGCGCGACCAACCGTCGAAGCGCGGCCGCATATTTTCGAAGGCGTGGGCCAAGGTCCGGTCGTGCGCGATTCCAGCCAGCGTGGGCACGAGAGTTCCCAGCAAGTAGCGCCTATGCGTCCCGCATCCCGGCCGCAGGCCGCGGCGCCCGCGCCGAGGCCTGCTCCCCAGCAACGGCCGTCGGGCGGTAACGGAAGCGGTGGCGAGCGCCGGGGTAACGATGGACAGCGTCAGCAGCGCTAGCGTCACCAACCGATCGCCCACAACGACATTGCGTCCTGGAGAAGTACCGTGAACCTGCGAATGATAGTAAAGCTGCATGGCTGGAAAAGGTTTCTGTGCGAGATCGGCGCGTTCGCGCTCTGTGCCATTGCGCCGCTGGCGATGGCGGCAACGCCCGCGCAGAAAAGCTTCGAATCTCCCGAGGCGGGCGTCAACGCGCTGGTCGCGGCGGTGAAAGCGAACGATCAGAAGAGGCTGCAGTCGATCCTCGGTCCGCGTAGCCACAAGCTGGTCGACTCAGGCGACGAAGTCGCGGATGTGCAAAGGCGCGAAGCCTTCGTCAGGGAATACGACGAGGCCAACAAGATCGTGCTCGACGGCGACCGGAAAGCGACGCTGCTGATCGGCGATGACGAATGGCCGCTGCCGATCCCGCTGGTGAAATCCGGCAACCGCTGGCGTTTCGATGCCAGGCAGGGCGAAAAAGAAATCCTCGCCCGCCGCATCGGGGCGAATGAACTCGCGGCGATCCAGGTATGCCTTGCGATCGTCGACGCCGAGAACGAGTATGCCGCGCAGGTTCGCACGAGCGACGGCATCCCGCGCTATGCGCAGCGGTTCGTGAGCTCGCCGGGCAAGCAGGATGGACTTTACTGGGAGGCGCCGGCCGGCGCGCGGCCGAGTCCGCTCGGACCGTTGCTCGCAGCCGCGGCCAACGAGGGCTACGCGGAGTCGGCGCACAGGACTCTTGCGCCCTACCATGGCTATTACTACCGGATACTCACCAGCCAGGGCGCGGATGCACCGGGCGGCGCGTACGACTATGTCGTCAACGGCAGGATGATCGGCGGTTTTGCGGTGATCGCCTATCCGGCGCGTTACGGCGCTTCCGGGGTCATGAGTTTCATCGTCAACCACGAGGGTGTGGTTTTCGAGAAAAACCTGGGCAGGAACTCCGCCGTGACGGCCGCCGGGTTGACGAGCTTCAATCCCGACGCGACCTGGATGCAACGCTAAGGATTTCGCAGTCCCGTATTCATCCTGTCAATCCTGTTGATCCTGTCCATTCAGGAAGTAAGCAAGAAGAGCAAGACAGGATTAACAGGATAGAAACAGGAATAACACGCCGGTCCTGCCTTTCATCCCGTCAATCTTGTTCAACGGGCTAAGCAGGGCGCTCGGGTGTCTTGGCTGGCCCAAGCACAGGTTCGTCGTCCGGTTCGGCGCCGTGATAGGTTACGCGCAATGCCTCGTCTTCGGCGTCGTCCCATGCCTTTGCCGCGCGCGTGTCATAGCGTGCGCGGCTGCTGCGCTTCATCACCGCATCGTAAGCCCGGTCGACGCTGATCCCGCGTTTTTCTATCAGTGCCGTCGCCGCCTGGCACCCCGCCTCGATATCGTCCGTGGATGCCTGGGAATCGAAAATCCAGAGTTTCATGAGTAGTCCTGCCTTGCGCAAATGCGTGATCCGCCGATTTTAGAAAAATATGCGGGCGAATGCGAGGCCGGGCGGGAACTAAAAGCAAATCTTCCCGGCGCCCCGATGCAACCGCCGTTCAGTTATGCCGCCGGATCGGAATCGCGTTCAGGCGTTCCGGCGCCAGATATTTCTGCCGGTAGGTCTCGAACGGCATGGTGTCCGCCGCTTCGATCTGCCGCTGCTCCTCGAGCGATTCCCTGGCCAGTTGGGCGAAGCGATTTTCCACTTCGGCCGGAAGGGGCAGGTGTTTGATGTCGGCAGCGTGGCGCAGCGACTGCGCCAGGGTGAAGCGGGTGTAGGAACCGTCGTGGTGCTCCTGCATTTCCCTCAGCACGCGTGCGGACGGAGTGGAATCCCGATTGCCCAGCGCGGCGACGGCGGCGGCGAGGGCGTCGCCGTACGCAGCCACGCCGTGCGCGGCATCGAGCGCCGCGGCGACCGGCTCGCAGCCGGCCAGCAACTGTTGGCCCCACTCGAACAGTCCCACTTCCTGGCCGCGCCTTTCAAGGCGCAGGCCGGGCTCGCGTCCGTGCGCGGCAACCCGGTTCTGGTTGCGCCCGATGGCGGCGATTTCCTCGGGAGTGTCGGGGGGGCTTTCCTCGAGCAGGCAATACAGCAGGAATACGTCGAGCAGCCGGATCGTGGCAGCGTCGATGCCGATCGGACAGAACGGATCGAGATCCATCAGGCGTACCTCGACGTACTCGACGCCGCGCTCGCGCAATGCGTGCAGCGGCCGCTCGCCCGGCCGGATGACGCGTTTCGCGCGGATCTTGCCGTAGAACTCGTTCTCGATCTGCAGCAGGCTGGTCGCGAGCTGGCGGTAATCGTCGCCGTCGCGGATGCCGATCGTCTCGTAGGGTGGATAGGACCGGGTGAGGGCGTCGAATAGCGACGCGCCATAGTTCTCCAGGTTGTTGTAGCTCACCGCGATCGCGGATTGCGCGTCGCTCTGGTACCCGAGCCGCCCCATGCGCAGCGACGTGGCGTGAGGCAGATGGAAGGTGCCCGCCGCAAGCTCGCGCAACTCGTGCTTGCGTCCTTCGATAAAGCTTGCGCACACCGCGGGCGACGCGCCGAACAGGTAGAACAGCAGCCACGCATTGCGCCGGAAATTGCGGATGAGCGCGAAGTAGGCTTCGTTCGGTTCGCCGAAATCCGGTATCGGCCAGACGCTGTCGGGCAGGGAGAAGTTGTAGTGAATGCCGGAAATCATCTGCATGCGCCGGCCGTAACGGTGCGACAAGCCGGTACGGTACACGGTCTTCATGCGGCCGACGTTGGAGCGGCCGTAGCGGCCGATCGGAATGACATCGTCCGCCGGCAATCCGCATGGCATGCTCGCACACCACATCATCTCGTCGCCGAGCGCGCGATAGGCGACCTGGTGGATGCGTGTGAGTTCTTCGAGGCAGGATTCGACGCCGGCATGCACGCCGGTGATGAGTTCGAGTTGCGATTCGCTGAAGTCGGTGGTGATGTGCGGATGGGTCAGTGCCGAGCCAAGCGCCAGAGGGTGCGAGGTCAAGGCGAGGCTGCCCTCGGGGCGCACGCGCAGGCTTTCCTTCTCGATGCCGCGACGGATGCCCTTCAATCCGGCAGGCGAGAGTGTGCGCAGTCTTTCCTGGAACTTGTTCAAGCGGGCATGCCTCGGCGTGAAAAGGGCTGAAGTTTACAGAAGGTTGGGTTCGATCCGCTATGCCGCAAGCCGGTAAGCGACGGCTTATTTGCCGAGCGCTTCGACCACGGCCGCCACGAGCTGGTCCTGGGCCCAGCGCTTGCCGTCGGGATCGACGCCGGTGCGCACGATTACCAGATCGTGGCCCGGAACGATCGTCACGTATTGCCCCTTGTTGCCCGCGGTCGTGAATGTGCCGGGCGGCACGCCCGACATCTGGTCCAGCAGCCAGAACTGTGCGCCGTAACCCCACTGGCCGGCCACCGGCGCTCGCGTCGGCGCGGGCGTGCTGGAGAATTTCATCCAGCCCTCCGGCAGCAAGCGCTTGCCGTTCCATACGCCGTCGTTCGCCAGCAGCATGCCGAAGCGCGTCAGGTCGCGCGCTGTCGTGTACGTCTGGCTCGAGCCGACGAAATTCCCGAGATGGTCGACCTCCATGCGCGTGTGATACATGCCCAGAGGATGCAGCAGTTCGTCGTACGGGAAGCGCAGGTATTTCAAGTCGTCGCCCAGCTTGTGGCGCAGTTCTCGCAACAGCAGCAGCGTGTCGTTGTTCGCGTACTTCCAGCGCGTACCCGGCGCTACTTCCAGCGGCGTGGTGGTCACCGCGCTGATCACATCTTCTCCGCCGAAATAAACCGCGTAGGTATTCGGGCCGCCGCTGTAGAGTCCGCTGGACATCCACAGCAGCTGTTTGTGCGTGATGGCCTGCCGCGGATCGCCCGGATAATTCCATTCCGGAATGTCCATGGGCGCATCCAGATCCAGCACGCCTTGTTTCGCAGCGATGGCCAGCAATGCGGCGGAAATGCTTTTCGACGTCGACCAGGTGCGGTAGCCAGAGTGGATGCCGAATCCGGGCCGGTAGCGCTCGGCGACGATCCTGCCGTTCTTGACGATGATGACTGCGGTCGTGACCACGCCGGCGCCTTCACCATAACTCTTGCCGTCGAAGGCGCGATCCAGGATCGGCGCCAGCGCGCGATGGCCGGCGTCCAGGCCGTTGGCGGGAAGATCGACGCGATCCCCGGCCGGGAAAGCCAGGTTCGCGACGTCGGGCGGGGGCAAATACTGCACGTTCGGCAGCCTGGGAATGTCGCCCGCCTGCCATTGCGGCGGCAGTACCGAGCAACCCATGCTGTCGCGGAACGCCGCGATGCGCACGATCGAACCCGAAATGTCCGTCGCCGTCACGGTCCTGCGTTGCTCGTCGATAACCGGATCGGGATAGCCGAGGCTTTCGACGTCGACCAGCTCGACCTTCTTTATGTCGTTCAGCGGACGTCCGGCGAAGAAATGCGCTGAACAGGTAAACAACGCGCGATAGCCCGCTACAATCAGGGGCTCTTTATCATCTGCGATGCCGGCGGGGCGCTGATACGGCGCCGCAGCAAAGGCCGGGACGAGCAGCGACAGCAGGATAAGCGTCAGGGCGATATTGTTTTTCATGCATGCGCCTTTATCTAATTTGGAGCGGTATCTAACCTGGAACGATACCTAATCTGGAACCGTATTTATCCGCAAATGAAAATCCAGCCGGAAGCCGGCCGATTCGCCGGAGCCGAAGGGTAACATGCAAACGACGCCCTGCCGGGCAGGTCGATCCGCCGAAAAAAAGAAAGAACTCATGCCTCCAATCACACAAGCCCTGCTCATCGCCAATGTCGTCGTCTATCTGCTGGAATCGCAGATGGGGAGCGTGTTGTTCCAATGGTTCGCCCTGTGGCCGGGAGCGGGCTCCGGGCTGGCGGTCCTTCCGATCTTCACGCCGTGGCAGCTCGTCACCTACAGTTTTCTGCACGGCGGCCTGACCCACCTTGCCTTCAACATGTTCGCGTTGTGGATGTTCGGTGGCGAACTGGAGCGGGTGTGGGGCGCGCGTCGCATGGCCATGGCCTACTTTGCCAGCGTCGTGAGCGGCGGGGTGGTGCAGTTGCTGGTCGGGGGCCTGTTTGGCCCCAGCGGCGGTCCCGTTGTCGGGGCCTCCGCCGGCGTGTTCGGGATTCTGCTGGCCTACGCCCTGGTCTTCCCGAACCGCACCATCGTGCCGCTGTTTCCGCCGATACCCATGCCGGCGCGCGTGTTCGTGCTGCTCTACGCTGTGCTGGAACTGGTGCTCGGCGTCACCGGAACGCAAGCGGGCGTTGCGCACTTCGCGCACCTGGGCGGATTGCTGGGCGGGTGGCTGGTTTACAAGTATGGGCGCAGCCGGCCGGGGAACTGGCGCGGCCTGAGATAACCGGGTGCTGGGGGCTGCGTACTGGGTGCTGCGACGAGCAAGCCGCACTTCGCTGTGACTTTCCCCCAGCACGCAGTACTCAGCACCCAGCACCCGCCGTTTCCCACCCGCTCCTACTGCACATCGACCTCGAAATTGCGCGACATCTCCGGGGTCGTGACGACGTCGAAGTAGACGCGGCCGATCTCGCGCCCGTCGGTGGTTTCGACCTGCAGCTTCCAGTCACCGGGTTGATAATTGTTTTTCGTCCCATAGCCGCGGAAGCCCTGTTCGCGCCCGCCGACTATCTTGATGGGAATGGAGTCCTGCAGTTTCCAGCCGCCCGAGGCGTCCTTCCAGTACCAGCGCATGAGCACCTGGTCGGAGAATCGCGCCGGGGAAAAGATGCGGAAGAACACGTAAATTCTGTCGCCGGGCTGGGCCGCGAAATTCTGGTCGCCGTGATGCCAGAACTCCCAGTAGGGCCGCTCGTGGCTGAGCCGGAATGAATCTTCGCTGCGCTCGACATTGTGGTAGACGCCGATGAACGGAATGGACAGCGGCACCGGCGGGATCAGCCTGACCACATAGAGAGACAGGAACACGATCAGGACGAGTCCGAAGGGCACGAGGATCTGTTGCCTT
>DASWEZ010000072.1:0-5473 GCA_036394495.1 Burkholderiales bacterium | reverse complement strand
TTCAGTGCGCCGTGTTCGCCGACGGCGTTGGGGCGATTGAAAATCCAGTTCTGCCAGGCGGTCAGGCGTCCGAAGATGCGCGTTTCCATGGTCTCGGTGCCGGTGAAGCGGAGATTGGCTTCCATGCCGGTCAGCGCATCGGGCGACAGGCTGGTGCGTTCCTCGATCGCGATGCGCACTTCCTCATCCCAGTCGATGTCGTCCGGGGCGAACGTCACCAGGCCCATTTCGAGCGCGGTGTGCGCGCTGATTCTGGTTCCGATCTGCGCCTTCGCCTTCGCAACCGGCTGCGGCTCGCTGCAGAATCGGTTGGTGATGCGGCTCACGCCATTGATCATCGGCAGCGCGCCGAAATTCATCTCCGAAAGCATGATGGCGGGCGCCCCGGCTTCGCTGTCCGGCATCTGCAGCATGAAGCTGCGATCCGCTGCCATCAGGAGTTCCGCCAGCGTTCCCGCGAAGCAGGAACCCTGACCGGCAATGGCGAACAGGGTGCGCGAAGACACATCCAGGCGAGCAAATGTCCGCCGCAGCATGCCCAGCGTCTCGCGCACGAACCAGTCCCCACCGAATTCTTTCAGTGTCGCGTCGCAGGCCAGCACTTCATCTGCGGCGCCGCGCGTTTTCAGAATCCAGATCCCGATGTCGAGGTCGTTGGTGCGCAGCATCAGGATGGCATCATCGAGTTCCCGCGCCATCTGCAACGGCCACCACTGCGCGCCGGCGGCCTGGATGCCGGCGAGATCACGCGGCTGGCTCTTCGCAGGCGCCGCTACGGTGATGGTTGCCGTGCGTGCCTTGCGGTCGATTGCGACATCGACGTTCCCGTAGTGATAACCCGCTTCGTCGGTGATGCGTGCCAATGGTGTCAGGGCGATGCCTTTGCCCGCACCAGGCCGACTGCTTTGCGCGGCAAGCGCGGATGCACGTTGCCTGACCGCCTCGCCGAATTGCTGCGGCCGGGCGACGTGATCGACCAGTTTCCATTGCTTCGCCCGGTCAGCACGCACGCCCTCGGACGTCGAGCAGAACACGTCCGCCAGGTCGCGCCGTACCCTTCTCTTGTCGGTCAGTCGCGTCAATCCGCCGGTGCCGGGCAGCACGCCGAGCAGCGGGACTTCCGGCAGGCTCACCGTCGAGGAACGATCGTCCTTCATCAGGATCTCGTCGCAGGCCAGCGCGAGCTCGTAGCCGCCGCCGGCCACCGTGCCGTTCACCGCGGCGAGGAATTTCAGCCCGCTGTGCCGGCTCGAATCCTCGATGCCGTTGCGCGTCTCGTTGGTGAACTTGCAGAAATTGACTTTCCACGCATGGCTGGAGAGGCCGAGCATGTAGATATTCGCGCCGGAGCAGAACATGCGTTCCCTGGCGCTGGTGATCACCACGCATTTCACTTCCGGGTGCTCGAAACGGATGCGGTTCAGTGCGTCGTAGAGTTCGATGTCTACGCCGAGGTCGTAGGAATTGAGCTTCAGCTTGTAGCCTGGCTTCAGTCCTTTCTCTTCGTTCACGTCCATCGACAATGTAGCCGTCGTGCCGTCGAATGACAGTCGCCAATGCAGGTAACGATCCGGATGCGTATCGTAGGTGGTCGGCGGCTGCGCGCCGGTCTTGTCGTCAAGCACTGCGCTCATGATTTTCTCCTCGTCTCAGGCCGCGACAGTGCGCTTGAGGTCTTTCAGGCTTTGTTTCAGGCTGCGTCCGGCCGTGTCCACGACGGCATCGGCCTGACCGTATAGCGCCGCACGGCTCTGCAGGATTCTTTTGAGGTCCGCCATCGCCTGGCTGTTGCCCGCCATCGGCCGCGTGTCGCCCTGGGCCATGACCCGCGACATATGCTCTTCCGGCTTCGCCTTCAGCCAGACGGTGAAGCAGGAAGCCCGCAGCAGGTCGTACGTGGCTGGTTCGGAAACGAGGCTGCCGCCGGTGGCGATCACGCAGCGCGCCTGGCTTTCCAGGATCTTCTCGAGGCAGCGCTGCTCGTAGCGGCGATAGCCTTGCTGGCCGTACAGCAGAAAGATTTCCGACAGGCCGGTGCCCGCCTCGCGCTCGATCTCGCGGTCGAGTTCGATGAACGGTACGTTCATATCGGTGGCGAGCGCTTCGCCCAGCGTGGATTTGCCGGCGCCCCGCAGCCCGATCAGTGCGATGCGTTCGCTGCGCCCGGCCGGATTGCCCGCGTAGTCGCGCTGGAGTTGCGCGCGCACTCTCGCCAGGCGCTGCTTCGGCAGGCGTTGCAGGAACTCATGAATCAGGGTCAGTTCCAGCGCCTGGTCGCCGTTCTCGCGCAGCAGTTCCGCGAGCGGCAGGCCCAGCGTGACGGCCACTTGGCGCAACAGCAGCACCGATATGTTGCCGCGACCTGCCTCCAGTTCGGCAAGATAGCGTTCGGAAACCGCGGATTCGCGCGCTAGCGCCTTGCGCGTCAGACCGCGGCGGTCGCGGGCATCCCGCACCTTCTCGCCGAGTCGCGCGAGAAAGTCTTCATCGGCAGCGGCGTGCCCCGGTTTCGGGTCGCGCGCGCCCATCAGTCAGGGGAAGCGCATGCAAGATAATGCATATATTGTTATTGCAGTGCACGATAATACATACCGTATCATAGTCCATAATTGCGGCATATCAACTACCGGCCGAATGGGAGAGGGGCAGTGGCGCTGGAACTGAACATCCTGGTGGGCACCCAGACCGGTGTCGCGCAACTGGTCGCGCAGGAGATCGAGCTGCGGCTCGACGGCGAGGACATGCGCATCAAGACGCTGTTGATGGACGACATCGACGCGAGCGTGTTTGATGGCGGCGGCGTCTTTCTGATCTGCACGTCGACCTACGGCCAGGGTGACGTTCCCGATGGCGCCAAGCCGTTCTACGAGGAACTGCTGAACAAGCGGCCGGATCTTTTAAAGGTCCGCTATGGCTTGATCGGGCTCGGCGACAAGGGCACACACGCCGCCACTTTTTGCTTCGCGGCCAGGAAATTCGACAAGATTTTGGGTGAATTGGGAGCGGTGCGCATCGGCGAGCCGTTGTTCAACGATTCCAACACGGAACTGCCCGAGGACGAAGCCGCGCAATGGATGGAAGAGTGGATCGTATTGTGCCGCTCGCAACTCGGCATCGAAGCTTCTGCCTAGGGCGGCCGGTGCGAAATTTTCACCACAGAGGCACAGAGGACACAGAGAAAGTCAGGAAGCAAAACAGACAAGAAAGGGAAGTGTGATGTTATCTACGTCCGCACGTGACGTCCCTTTTTATCTTGTGACCTCTGTGTCCTCTGTGCCTCTGTGGTGAGATGTCAATCTTGCCATGGTAAAAAAGGAATGAGGGGAGGATGCGTGGCTGGACTGAGCAAGGCTGACCACAGCGTCAGCCCGCCGTTGATCGACATTCCGCGCGACTACAACGCGGCGCACGATCTCGTCGAGCGCAATCTCGCTGCCGGCCGTGGCGGCAAGACGGCGTATATCGACGACCAGGGGCGCTACACGTATGCGGAACTGGCCGAACGCGTCAACCGCGCTGCCAACGCGCTGACCGGACTGGGTCTGGAGATCGAAAACCGCGTCATGCTGGCGCACCTGGATACGATCGATTTTCCCGCCGTCTTCCTCGGCGCGATCAAGGCCGGCATCGTTCCGGTAACCGCGAACACCCTGCTGACCACCGCCGACTACAAGTTCATGCTCGAGGACAGCCGCGTGCGCGCGCTGATCGTCTCCGAAGCATTGCTGCCGGCATTCGAGCCGTTGCTGGATAAACTGCCCTATCTGAAGCACGTCATCGTGTCCGGCAAGGACGCGCACGGTCACCTGCACCTGCAGCAACTCACGTCACGCGCCGCGCCGTCGTTCGCGCCGGCGCCGACCAGCGCCGACGACATCTGTTTCTGGTTGTATTCGTCCGGCTCCACCGGCACGCCGAAAGGCGCCGTGCATGTCCATTCGAGCCTGATCCAGACCGCGGAGCTTTACGCGATGCCGGTGCTCGGCATCCGCGAAGACGACGTCGTATTCTCGGCCGCCAAGCTTTTCTTCGCGTACGGTTTGGGCAACGCGCTGACGTTTCCGTTGGCGGTTGGTGCCACTGCGATATTGATGGCGGAGCGGCCCACGCCAGCCGCGGTGTTCAAGCGTCTCAGGGAACATCGCCCCACGATTTTCTACGGCGTGCCGACGCTTTACGGCGCGCTGCTGGCCAATCCCGATCTGCCCGGCAGGCGCGAACTCGCGTTGCGCGTATGCACTTCGGCGGGCGAAGCGCTGCCGGCGGACCTGGGCCGCCGCTGGACGGAGCATTTCGGCGTGGAAATTCTCGACGGCATCGGCTCGACCGAGATGCTGCATATTTTCATTTCCAACCGGCCGGGCGAAGTGCGCTACGGCAGTACCGGCAAGCCCGTGCCCGGGTACCGGATCCGCCTGGTCGACGAACATGACGCGGAAGTGGCGACCGGCGAAATCGGCGAACTGCAGATCAACGGTCCGACCAGCGCAATCCACTACTGGGGCAATCGCGCGAAATCACTGGCGACCTTCGTCGGACCGTGGACGCGCGCCGGTGACAAGTACACCTGCGATGCAGACGGCTATTACACTTACGGCGGGCGCTCGGACGACATGTTGAAGGTCAGCGGCATGTATGTGTCGCCGTTCGAAGTCGAGGCGGCCCTGATGACGCATCCCGACGTGCTCGAAGCCGCGGTGATCGGCGTTGCCGACGACCAGGGCCTGATCAAGCCGAAGGCCTTCATCGTCACCAAGCCGGGGGTCGCTGCCGCACCCGCATTGGCCGACATCCTAAAGAGCCACGTGAAGGACCGGCTGGCTCCTTACAAATATCCGCGATGGGTCGAGTTCATTCCGGAGCTTCCAAAAACGGCAACCGGAAAAATCCAGCGCTTCAAGCTGCGGCAGGCGCGCTGATTTCCCCACAGCGCTTTTGGGGAAGGCTAGAAACGAATGACCGCCTTGAGAAAGAAGGTACGCGCGACTTCGCTCGCGGTCGCCGGATCGCCGAACTCGACGTGTCCGGGATCGAATAGATTGCGCACCGTGGCGGATAGCTCGACGCGGTCCTGCGGACGCCATGCCAGCCGGGCATCGACCGCCGTGTAGCTCGGCACAGCGGGGTCCGGCAGGCCGCTCACACCGCGCACCATCACGTCGAAGTCGTGGCGGGGCGTCAGGTTCAAGGTCGAGCGCAATGTCCATTGGTGCTCGGGATCGTTGCCCTGATTGCGGATGCCGTCCGGGTCGACCACCGCGGGATCCTCTTGCAGGTTCTTGCGCAGTTCCGTCAGGCCGCCGCTCAACCGCCATGCGTCGGTGGCCTGGTAGCTGGCCCAGGCTTCTACGCCATACGTGTCGCCTTTGATCCTGTTCTGGATCATGGCGGGCGGCTGCTGTCCGCTGCGCAGCTTGTCGTAGTCGTTATAGAAGGCCGATAAAGAATAGGTCAGCCTGTTCCAGACTTGCGC
>DASWEZ010000071.1:0-3905 GCA_036394495.1 Burkholderiales bacterium | reverse complement strand
TGGACGTGCTGGCTTCGTTTTTCCTTGTTGTCGTCAACCTCGGAGGGGCATCCGCAAGCCTTTATGGTCTCGGCTACGGCGATCACGACCCGGCGCCGAACCGCGTGCTGCCCTTTTTCCCGGCCTATCTGGCCGGCATGAATCTGGTGGTGCTGGCGGACGACGCGTTTTCCTTCCTGCTTTGCTGGGAATTCATGTCGCTTGCATCCTGGGCGCTGGTCATGGCGCATCACCGTGAGGCGGGCACCGCAAGGGCAGGCTACATCTATCTACTGATGGCAAGCTTCGGCACGCTCGCATTGCTGCTGGCCTTCGGCCTGCTTGCGGGACCGGCCGGAGGTTACGGATTCGCGGCCATTCGCGCGGCTCAACATACGCCGTATGTCGCTACGCTGGTGTTGATCCTGATGCTGCTCGGCGCCGGATCGAAGGCAGGCCTTGTGCCGCTGCACGTCTGGCTGCCGCTCGCCCATCCAGCCGCCCCCAGCCACGTTTCGGCGCTGATGAGCGGCGTCATGACGAAGGTCGCGATCTACGGTTTCATTCGCGTCATCTTCGATCTGTTGGGACAACCGAGCTGGTCGGCGAGCGTGGTCGTGCTTTTCCTTGGCGGCATCACCGCGGTGATGGGGATCCTGTACGCCATGATGGAACGGGACCTCAAGCGCCTGTTGGCTTACAGCACCATCGAGAATGTCGGCATCATCTTCGTGAGCCTCGGCCTGGCGCTGGCCTTTCAGTCGAACGGCCTGAAGCTGGCGGCGGCGCTCGCCTTCAGCGCCGCGCTGTTTCACGTTCTCAATCACTCGTTCTTCAAGAGTTTGCTTTTCTTCGGGGCCGGCGCCGTCCTGACCTCGACCGGGGAGCGGGATATGGAAAAATTGGGCGGGCTCATTCATCGCATGCCGTTCACGAGTTTCGCCTTTCTGGTCGGCTGCGTTGCCATATCGGCGTTGCCGCCGTTCAACGGCTTCGTCTCGGAATGGCTGATCTTTCAGGCCGTATTGCAAAGTCCGGAACTGCCGCAATGGGCGCTGAAGATCATGGTGCCCGCGGTCGGGGCGACGCTGGCGCTCGCTGCCGCGCTGGCGGGGGCGTGCTTCGTCAAGGCATTTGGCGTCACCTTTCTCGGGCGGGCGCGCAGCCCGGCAGCGGAAGCCGCCCACGAAGTCGACCGCTATTCGCTTTCGGCAATGTTCATCCTTGCCACGCTTTGCTTGCTGGCTGGAATCCTGCCGGGACTGGTGATCGACGCGCTTGCGCCGATCACGGTGGAGATCCTCGGCGGCGCGATGCCGATTCAGGCCAATGAGCCGTGGCTTTCGATCGTGCCGATCGCCGAGAGCCGCAGCTCCTACAATGGATTGCTTGTGATGGTCTTCATCACGATATCGGCGTCATCAGCGGTCTATTTCATTCATCGCTTTGCCTCGCATGCGTTGCGACGGGGTCCGGCGTGGGGCTGCGGTTTTTCGGATCCCACCCCTGCAGCTCAATATTCCGCCGGCAGCTTCGCTCAACCGATCCGTCGCGTTTTCGGCACGCTGGTGTTCCGCGCGCGCGATCATGTCGAGATGCCACAGCCCGGAGATGTGGGGCCGGCGCGGCTCAAGATCGAATTGCATGATCCGATCTGGGAGACAATCTACGCGCCGATTGCGGGCGCGGTTGGCTTCTCTGCCGAATGGCTCAACCGGCTGCAGTTCCTGACCATCCGGCAGTACCTCAGCCTGGTTTTTGCCACCCTCGTCACGCTGCTCCTGGTGCTCGCGATATGGTCGTGATCTCGGACATCCTTGTGCAGGGCGTACAGATGCTGCTGGTGCTGCTGCTCGCGCCGCTGCTGACCGGCTTCGTGCGCAAGGTCAAGGCCCGGCTGGTGCGCCGCAAGGGCGCTTCGGTTTTTCAACCCTATCGCGACCTGCTGCGGTTGCTCCGCAAGGAGGTGGTGCTGGCAGAAAACGCGTCGTGGCTGTTCCGCGTGACGCCCTATGTGACCTTTGCCGCGATCTGGGTTGCCGCTGCGCTAGTGCCAACCTTCGCGACCGGTTTGCTATTCAACTGGACGGCGGATCTGATCGCCATCGTTGCACTATTGGGTAGCGCGCGCTTCTTTCTCGCGCTTGCGGGCATGGACGTCGGCACCAGTTTCGGCGGCATCGGCTCGAGCCGCGAAGTCATGATCGCCGCGCTTGCCGAGCCGGCGATGCTGCTGATCGTGTTTTGCATGGCGCTGGTCGCCGGCTCGACCCAACTTTCGACGGTCGCGAACTTCATGGCCTCCTCCTATGTCGGCTTGCGGGTATCGCTGGGAATGGCCGTGATCGCGCTCATCATGGTGGCGCTCGCAGAGAACGCGCGAATCCCGGTCGACAATCCGGCCACGCACCTCGAACTCACCATGGTGCACGAGGCCATGGTTCTTGAATATTCAGGCCGTCATCTCGCCATGATCGAATTTGGCGCCTTCCTCAAGCTATTGCTCTACATCTCGCTGATCGCCTGCGTGTTCCTGCCCTGGAAGATCGCGGTGTTCGGCACCGGCCCCTTGGCATACGCCGTCGGCGTCGCCGCCTATGTTGTCAAACTTGCGGTTGCAGGTTTTTCGCTAGCGCTGTTCGAGACCGCGACCGCGAAAATGCGGGTCTTTCGCGTTCCGCAATTTCTCGGCGCAGCGCTCATGCTGGGCCTCCTCGGTACCCTCCTGCTCTTCGTGTCAAAGAGTTTCTGATGCAGATGCACAGCCTCTCCTTCGACGTCTCGCATACGCTGGCAGGCAGCCTGGTCTTGATCAGCTTCATGATGCTGTACCAGGATCGGCTCTATTCGCTGCTCAACGTCTTTGCACTGCACGCCTTGGTACTCGCGCTTTCCGTCGCCTGGCAGGCTTTCGTCCAGAACGCGCCGCACCTTTACGTGACCGCGGCAATCGCCCTCATCTTCAAGGCAATCATCATTCCGGTGGCGCTGCACCGCATCGTCAAGCAGCTCGGGATCCACCGCGACATCGAATCGGCAGTGGGTATCGGCCCCACCATGCTGGCCGGGATGGGGCTGGTCGCGCTCTCCATGGTTTTGATGCTGCGGGTGACCGCCGAGGCAGACCCGTTGGCACGCGAGGATCTCGCCTTCGCGCTGTCGGTCGTGCTGCTCGGGCTTCTGGTCATGGTGACCCGTCGCAATGCCGTAAGCCAGGTCGTGGGTTTCATGTCGCTCGAGAACGGGCTGGTGCTGGCGGCAACCGGTGCCAAGGGCATGCCGCTCGTGGTCGAGATCAGCGTGGCATTCTCGATCCTGATCGCGTTCATCGTCATCGGCATCTTCCTGTTCCGAATCCGGGAGCGCTTCGATTCGGTTGATGTCTCGGCACTCGACGAGGCCCGGGGGGAATGGCGATGAGCGCGCATTCCTTTGATGCCGTTGCGGCTGTCCTGTTGATTCCAATCGGGTCGGCGGCGTTGCTCGCCGCGCTGCCCGGCTACCGGCTGACGGCGCGGTTGAACGTCGTGGCGAGCCTGGCGACGTTTCTCTCCGCGCTTTCATTGTTCGTGCTCGAACGTCCGCAGCCTGGGCCGTACGTGCTGGTCGACGATCTCAACATCGTCTTCATCGTGCTCAACACCTTTGTCGGCTTCACGACCAGCATTTTCAGCGCGAGCTACATCGCGCACGAACTCGAAACCGGGCGGTTGACGCCGGTGTACCTGCGTTTCTACCACGCCATGTATCAGACCATGATGTTCGGCATGAACCTCGCCTTCGTGTCGAACAATATCGGCTTGATGTGGGTGGCGGTGGAAATCGCGACCCTGACCACCGTGCTGATGGTCGGCATCTATCGCACGCCTGCCGCGCTGGAAGCGGCGTGGAAATATTTTATTCTCGGCAGTGTCGGCATAGCGCTG
>DASWEZ010000070.1:0-5615 GCA_036394495.1 Burkholderiales bacterium | reverse complement strand
GCGTCCCACAAATCGAACCAGTTGCGCGAGCGGCTTGCGGGACTCGGCCGCGAGGACGAATTTGCGTGTCCCGCCCTGCCGCATTGGCCACGGGATGCCATGGCGTTGCTCGAGCGCGAAGTGTCCCGTGTACCGACGGACCAGGTCACGCTGGTCGGCAGTTCACTGGGCGGGTTCTATGCAACTTGCCTTACCGAAAAATTCGGCATGCGCTCGGTGCTCGTCAATCCGGCGATAACGCCGCACGATGGACTGCGCGCCTATCTCGGTCCGCAAAAGAATCTTTACACCGGCGATGAATACGAGCTAACCGAAAAGCACCTGGTGCAGCTCGCCGGATTGCACGTACCCGAACCAGCCAGAATGGATAGCTATCTTCTGCTGCACACCACGGGGGATGAGTTACTCGACTGGCGCGTCGCAGTCGATCACTACCGCGGTTGCCGGCAGGTCATCGTGCAGGGAAGCGATCACGGCTTCCGGGAGTTCAGCGATTATATCGACATTGTTTTCGAGTTTTCATCCCGGCCGGATCGGAAGACGGACGCTCGCGTATAATCGCGCCCTGCTCCTAAGCCTCACTCCTCACGCCTTACCGGCGCAGCACATGAATGTTTTTTTCGAAGAAGACGGCGCCTTCAAGGCTGGCACCGTGCTGGCCGACAACAATACCTCGCTGCAGGTCGAGAATCAGCACGGCAAACGCACCAAGGTGAAGGAAGCGGCCGTGCTGATCCGTTTCGATCACATTCCGCTGTCGCAGTTCATGGCGGACGCGCAGAAAATTTCGGACGACATCGATCCGGCCTTCCTGTGGGAGTGCTCCGGCGAAACGGAGTTCGGCTTCGACCAGCTCGGCAAGGAATACTTCGGCCGCGAACCGAAGCCCGCTGAAAGTGCCGCCCTGCTGATGCGGCTGCATGCGACGCCAACCCATTTCTACAAAAAGGGCAGGGGCCGCTACAAGGCCGCACCTGCCGACGCCCTGAAGGCGGCACTGGCGAGCATCGAGCGCAAGAAGAAGCAGGCCGAGCTGCAGGCGCGTTACGCCGGCCAGCTCGCGGCATTTGATTTTCCGGAAGATCTCCGCCCCATGCTGGCGCAACTGCTCTACCAGCCCGACAAGGGCAGCGTCGAGTTCAAGGCGCTCGAACAGGCCGCGGCACAGACGCACCTGAGCATCCCGAAGCTGCTGGAAAAGAGCGGCGCGCTGGCTTCCAGCCGCGATTACCATTTCGGACGGTTCCTGTTCGAGTACTTTCCGCGTGGCACAGCGTTCGATGCCGCGCTGGCGGCAACGGGACCGGGTGCTTTGGAATTGTCGCCGGTCGAGGCTTTCAGCATCGACGATGCCACCACGACGGAAATCGACGACGCGTTTTCGGTGATGAAGCTGGCGAACGGCAACTGGCAGGTGGGAGTGCATATCGCGGCACCGGCGCTGGGCATCGCGCCGGATTCGCCGCTGGATCGCGAAGCCGCGAAGCGGCTGTCCACGGTCTATTTTCCGGGAGACAAGATCACCATGCTGCCGGAGGCCGCCGTCGCGCAATACACGCTGTCCGAAGGCCGCGACTGCCCCGCGCTGTCGATGTATATCGAAGTCACGGCGGAACTGGACATCGCCGCGCACCGCAGCGCCGTCGAACTCGTGCGCATCGCGGCGAATCTGCGACACGACAGCCTGGAAGCGCAATTCAACGAACAGCAACTGGCCGCCGGACAGGTCGATCACCGTTTCGGCGAACAGCTCGTCCTTCTGTGGCGTCTGGCTGTCAAGCTGGAACGCCAGCGCGGCAAGGACGAACCTGCCATCGCGCGGGCGGACTACAACTTTTATGTCGACGACGATCGCGTAAGCATCGTGGAGCGCCGGCGTGGTTCACCGATCGACAAAGTCGTCTCGGAAATGATGATCCTGGTCAATACCGAATGGGGACGGCAGCTCGCGGAAAAGGAAATCCCGGCGCTGTATCGCGCCCAGACCAGCGGTAAAGTGAAAATGTCGACCGTACCGGCGCCGCACCAGGGCCTGGGGGTGTCGCAATATATCTGGGCCAGCTCGCCGCTGCGGCGTTATGCCGACCTGGTCAACCAGCGCCAGTTGCTGTCGCTGGTGCGCAACGAAGCGCCCGCCTATCCGGCGCGCGACGAGCGCCTGCTGGTAATCCTGCGCGACTTCGAACTGGCCTACGACGCCTATGCGGAATTCCAGCGCGGGATGGAACGTTACTGGTGCCTGCGCTGGTTGATTCAGGAGAATATCGACCTGACCGGCGCCGACGTGCTGCGCGAGGAACTGGTGCGGATAGACCGCATCCCGCTGGTCGCGCGCGTGCCGTCGATGCCTGCCACCCCCCCGGGGAGCCGGGTGGAACTGGCCGTGTCCGACATAGATCTGCTGGAATTGACCCTCCATTGCGAGTTCAAGCGGCTCCTTGAAGCGCAATCGCGCTGACAGTTGCGCCGTAGTTATTTAGAATTAGCTTCGGCCCTTTCACAACGCCAAGGCGAATTTGCCGGATACTTCGATCAGCCCATTTCCCGCACGAGGCGGCCTCGCCGCCAGCCTCACTGTTCCTCCGCCGCCCGCTTCGGGCGACATTCTGCCGATAACGCTCGCGGTTTCCGTCGTCCTGCATGCCGTCGTTTTGCTGATCACGTTCGCGCCGCCGGTATTCGACGGGTCGAAATTCGTCCCGCATCTCGATGTGGTGCTGGTCAATTCGAAGTCGTGGTCGAAACCGGTCAAGGCCGATGCGCTGGCGCAGGCCAACCTGGACGGTGGCGGCAATACCGAAGCCGACCGTCGCGCCAAGACCAATTTGCCCAAGCTCAACAACGTGGAACCGGCGCCCAACGTGCAACTCGCCTCCAGGCAGGTACGCCGGCTGGAAGAGGAAGCGCAACGTCTGCTGCAGTTGTCCCAGGGCGCTCAGGCGACAGCCGACGCGACCCGGCCCGTCCCCGAGTTGCCGCGCGAGGCCAGGCTGGAAGACCCGGCGGCCGAGCAGCAACGCCTGCGCATCGCGCAACTGGAAGCGCAGATTGCAAAGGAGTGGGACGAATATCAGAAACTGCCGCGACGCAAATTCATCGGCGCGCGCACCGAAGGCGTGGTCTACGCGGAGTACGTGGATCAGTGGCGCCAACGCATCGAGAAAATCGGCACCCAGTATTTTCCGGAGGAAGCCAGGCGCCGCAAACTGTATGGGTCGCTGGTGATGACCGTGCACATCAAAGCCGACGGCAGCGTGGAGAAAGTCGAAATCGACCGCTCGTCCGGATACCGGTTGCTCGATGCGGCCGCCCGGCGCGCGGTGGATCTGGCCGGACCGTTCCCGCCGTTCCCGCCGGCCGTGCGCAAAGACTGGGACATCCTGAGCATCTCGCGCACGTTCAGCTACACGCGTAGCGACCTCGAAGTGCTGGCCAACCCATGACCGATCGTTATGCGGTCGTCGGCAACCCGATCGCGCACAGCAAATCGCCCGAGATCCATGCGGCCTTTGCGCGCCAGACCGGCCATGACATCGACTATGCGCGATTGCTGGCGCCGCTCGGCGGGTTTCGTTCGACCGTGCAATCGTTTCGCGAGGCCGGCGGCAAAGGCGTCAACGTCACCGTGCCGTTCAAGCTCGAGGCCTTCGATCTCGCGGATGACGTTTCACAACGTGCCAAGGACGCCGAAGCGGCCAATTTCCTGCGCTTCGACAATGGCCGCATCCACGCCGACAATACCGATGGCGTCGGGCTGACCCGCGACATCGTGCAGAACCTGGGATTCGGGCTTGCCGGCAAACGCGTGTTGCTGATGGGCGCGGGCGGCGCGGCGCAAGGCGTGCTCACGCCTTTGCTGGAGCACGAGCCCAGCATACTGACCATAGCCAACCGTACGGTCGAAAAAGCCCTGCGCCTGGCCGAAAGGTTTCGCCACAAGCCGGTCGCCGCTGCAAGCGTGCTGTGCGGCCTGCAGTTCGGTGAACTGGCCGGACATCACTTCGACCTGGTGATCAACGCCACTTCAAGCAGTCTGCAGGGGGAACTGCCGCCGCTGCCCGCCGATGCTTTCGCTATTGGCGCACTTGGCTACGACATGATGTACGGCGTGACTCCCACGCCCTTTCTCGCGTTCGCCGCGGCGCACGGCGCGAGAATTTCCGACGGGCTCGGCATGCTGGTCGAGCAGGCGGCGGAATCCTTCCTGCTCTGGCGCGGCGTGCGCCCCCAGACCGCGCCGGTCATCGCGCTGTTGCGCAATCCGTGACCCGATGAAGCGCGCATGGCGCTGGGCGGCGCGTGTCGTGCTGCTCGTTGTCGCGGCCGTGGTCATCTACCAATTCTGGGTCTTCGGCAGCGTGGTCTGGTGGATCTGGTTCAATCCATCGACCAGTGCTTTCATGGAAACCCGCCTGGAAGTACTGCAGCAGAAAAATCCGGATGCTGTACTGCGCCACCAGTGGGTGCCCTATGAACGCATTTCGATTCACCTCAAACGCGCGCTGATCGCCGCCGAAGACGCCAAATTTCTCGACCACGACGGCTTCGACTGGGAAGCAATCCAGAAAGCCTACGAGAAGAACCTGAAGAAAGGCAAAGTGGTGGCCGGCGGATCCACCATCAGCCAACAGTTGGCCAAAAACCTGTTCCTGTCCGGCAGGCGCACGCCCTGGCGCAAGGCGGAAGAAGCCCTGATCACGCTCATGCTCGAGAACGTAATGTCGAAGCGGCGCATCTTCGAGATCTATCTGAACGTCATCGAATGGGGCAACGGCGTGTTCGGCGCGCAGGCCGCGGCGCGCTATTACTATGGCACCAGCGCGGCAAACCTCGACGCCGAGCAGGCGGCCCGACTGGCCGCGATGGTGCCGAAGCCGCGCTTCTACGACAAGGTGCGCGAAACGCCCTTGCTGGAACGGCGTACCGCCATCATCCTGGATCGCATGCCGCAGGTTTCCGTGCCCTGACCCGCCCGCACGTATAATCCGCCGCAAATATGCTGATCCATCCGCAATTCGATCCGGTCGTCGTGCACCTCGGACCGCTGGCCGTACGCTGGTACGGCCTGATGTATCTGCTGGCATTCGTCCTGGTGCTGGTGCTGGGACGCCATCGCATCAAGACGCAACCCTGGAATGGCTGGACCGCGCGCGACCTCGACGACATGCTGTTTCTCGGCGTGCTCGGCGTCGTCATCGGCGGCCGGCTGGGTTACATCCTGTTCTACAAGTTCTCCGATTATCTGCGCGAGCCGTTGCACATCCTGTATGTGTGGGAAGGCGGCATGTCGTTTCATGGCGGTTTTCTCGGCGTGATCCTGGCGATGCTGTGGTTCGCGCGCTCGCGCGGGAAAGGCTGGATGGCGGTGACCGATTTCATCGCGCCGCTGGTCCCGCTCGGGCTTGGCGCCGGGCGCATCGGCAACTTCATCAATGCGGAGCTCTGGGGAAGGCCGACCGACGTGCCATGGGCGATGATATTCCCGAACATCGACAATCTGCCGCGGCATCCTTCGCAACTCTACGAATTCGCTTTCGAGGGTCTGGCGCTGTTTGCCGTGCTTTGGTGGTTTTCGCGCAAGCCGCGGCCGGCGGGTGCGGTATCCGGGGTGTTCC
>DASWEZ010000069.1:0-32249 GCA_036394495.1 Burkholderiales bacterium | reverse complement strand
CCAATGGACCAGTACCGAAGGCGTCCTCCTCGACCGCCACGGTCAGCCGATCCACGAGATGCGCGTGGTCGGGCAGGGCCGCCGGCTGGCGTGGACGCGGCTCGGCGACATATCGCCCGCGGCACTGGCGACCATCATCCGCGCGGAAGACAAGCGCTTCTACCAGCACCACGGCGTGGATTGGCTTGCGCTATCCGATGCTGCGCTGGACACGCTGTTCGCCAAATCGCGGGGAGCGTCGACGATATCGATGCAGGTCGCCGCGCATCTGGACACCGCACTGAAGCCGACGCGGCAAAAGCGCACGATGTCGCAGAAATGGGACCAGATCGCCGCCTCGCGGGAGCTGGAAAAATCCTGGAGTAAAAGCCAGATCCTCGAGGCGTATCTCAATCTTTCGACTTTCCGCGGGGAATTGCAGGGGATGGGCGCGGCTTCGCGCGCGCTGTTCGGCAAGGACCCCAGCGGCCTCGATGAGCCGGAGTCGCTGCTGCTCGCGGTGCTGCTGCGCGGGCCGAATACAAAACCCGACGGCGTTGCCAGGCGCGCCTGCCAGCTCGCAAAAAATATGGAAGTCGGAGTTACCTGCATGCAATTGCAGAGGCTGGCGTTGTCCGCGCTGCCAGCCGCGCCGAACATCGCGCCGCGCGTCGCGCTGGCGCCGCACGTTGCGCGGGAACTGCTTTCCGCAAATCATCCGCGCGTGCAGACGACGCTCGATGCCGACCTGCAGGCCTATGCAACGGAGTTGTTGCAGCAACAACTGGCCGCGCTTGGCGACAGCCATGTTGCCGACGGCGCTGCACTGGTCGTGGACAACCGCAGCGGCGAGGTGCTGGCCTACGTCGGCAACGCGGGCGCAGCCGCGAGTGCAATCTACGTCGACGGCGTGCGTGCGCCGCGCCAGGCCGGATCGACGCTGAAGCCATTTCTTTACGAGATGGCGATCGGCCAGAAGCTGATTACCGCGGCTTCGCTGATCGACGATTCACCGGTGAACCTGGTCACGCCCAGCGGGCTCTACGTGCCGCAGAACTACGACCACGATTTCAAGGGCATGGTCAGTGCACGCACGGCCTTGTCGTCCTCCCTGAACGTCCCGGCCGTGCGCACCTTGATGCTGGTGGGCGCGGAACCCTTCGTCGAGCGCTTGCGGATGCTGGGATTCGACGGCGTCATTCACGATGGCGATTTCTACGGTTTTTCGCTGGCATTGGGTTCGGCGGAAGTCAGCCTCTGGCAATTGACCAATGCTTATCGCGCGCTGGCCAACGGCGGACTGTCGTCGCCGCTCAGGCTCGAGAGGGCGTTCAAAACCGCGGCCACGCCGGTGCTCGATCCAGCGGCCTCATGGATCGTTGCCAGCATGCTCTCCGATCCGCTGGCGAGGAGCGTGACCTTCGGGTTGGAGAATCCGCTGGCGTCGCGGCATTGGGCGGCGGTGAAAACCGGCACCAGCAAGGACATGCGCGACAACTGGTGCGTGGGCTTCACCGGGCGTTTCACCGTCGGCATCTGGGTCGGGAATTTCGACGGCAGTCCGATGCACGATGTATCCGGCGTAACCGGCGCCGCGCCGGTGTGGATCGAACTGGTCGATTACCTGCACCGCCGGTCCGCTTCGGCGCAGCCGCCAAGTCCGCAGTCGGTGATTGCGCGGCACATCGGTTACGAGAAGGACATCGAAGCGGCGCGCGAAGAATATTTCGTCGCCGGTACCGAGATCGACGTGGTCGCCGCAAAGCCGGCGGGAACGCTGCGCGCGGAAATTGCCTACCCGGGCAACGGCAGCATCATCGCGCTCGATCCGGACATTCCCGACAACGTGCAGCGCGTGCGCTTTGTGGCGGCACCGCAGTTGCCGGGCCAGCGCTGGCAACTGGATGGGGCAACGCTCGGCACGCCGGACCAGCCGGTGCTCTGGGCACCACAACCCGGACGCCACGACCTCGTCCTGGTGGATGCGGGCGGCGAAGAGCTGGACCGCATTCGCTTCGAGGTGCGTGGCGCGGCGCGGGCGCCATAACGGCTGCAGCGCATCGAGCGGCCAACGCTCCTTATCGTCGGCCGTTTCATCTTCGAAGTACCCGGCAACCTCATACCGGCGCGCCGATCACATCGGTGGCGGTCTTCACGTTGCACTGCGTCAACGGGAAGGCGCGGCGAATCGTTCGTAACCGGTTCGGGGCTGCTACACTACGGCGCCGAATTCAACGACAATCGGACGCGGCGCGGTCGGGAACAACCTGGCCCAAGCTGCGCAGAACATAAGACACAACAAGACACGAGGAGGAATACAGTGGCCACAACTTTTTCCGCGGAGTTCGAAAAATCGACCTATGGCAAGGTTGCCTGGCGTCTGATTCCCTTTCTGTTCCTTTGCTATATCGTCGCCTTCCTGGACCGCGTCAATGTCGGCTTCGCCAAGTTGCAGATGGCGCCCGACCTGAAATTCAGCGACACCGTCTACGGTTTTGGCGCGGGCATCTTTTTCATCGGCTACTTCATCTTCGAAGTGCCGAGCAACGTCCTGCTCGAACGCATCGGGGCGCGCGTTTGGATTGCGCGCATCATGATCACCTGGGGCCTCATTTCTTCGGCCTTCGTGTTTACCCCGAATATCCACTGGGGTTCGATTGCAACGATGTTCAACTGCACCGATCCCGAGTTCAGTTTCTATTTCCTGCGTTTCCTGCTCGGTGTCGCCGAGGCGGGCTTCTTTCCCGGCATCATCCTGTACCTGACCTTCTGGTTCCCGGGTGCGCGCCGCGCCAAGATGGTGGCCTTGTTCATGACCGCGATCGCCATCTCCAACGTAATCGGCTCGCCGATATCGGGCGCCATCATGCAATACATGGACGGCATAAACGGCTGGAGGGGCTGGCAATGGTTGTTCGTGCTTGAAGGCCTGCCCTCGGTCCTGGTCGGTCTCCTCGTGTTCGTATTCCTGCCCAACGGCCCCAAGCAGGCCAAATGGCTGACAGCGCAAGAGCAGGACATGGTGGTCCAGCGCATCCAGGAAGACGATGCTTCGAAATCCGAACTCGGGAAGAAACATCATTTTCTCGACGCCTTCAAGGATTACCGCGTGTGGGCGCTGGCGGTGGTTTATTTCTGCGGGGTGGTGTGTTTCTACGCGGTGAATTTCTGGATGCCCACCATCATCCAGGAACTGGGTATCGCCAAAACGGACTTCCTGCTGGTTGGACTGATCAGCATGATTCCCTGGGGACTGGCGGCAGTGGCGATGGTCATATGGGGTGCGCATTCGGACCGTACGGGTGAGCGCCGCTGGCACGCGGCCGGCGGACTGCTTGTCGGCATCGTGGGACTCATCGGCCTGGCGCTGGTTGGCCACGATCCCATCACATCCATCATTGCACTGAGTTTCGTGACTGTCGGCATCCTGTCCTGGGTGGCGACTTTCTGGTCGCTGCCGACCGCCTTCCTGTCGGGGACGGCGGCCGCTGCCGGCATCGCATGGATCAACTCCGTGGGCAATCTGGGCGGGCACTTCGGCCCGGATCTCATCGGACGCATACGCACGGCAACGGGCGGCGCCAGCCAGGCTGCGTTCTATACCCTCGCGGCCGTGGCCTTGCTCGGGGCCATCATCATCCTCGTGCTGCCGAGGACGCAGCCAAAAATTGTCACGCAGCCGCAGAACTAGGGCGCAGTCAGGCAACGAACAAAGCCCGCTTCGGCGGGCTTTTTTTGAATGCCGACGCGAATCGGTTGCGCATGGTGGGCATGGAGGTGACGGAGCGCCCTGGAACGCGCTGGTCGAAACGGTAATCTTTTGCGCTTGCTCATTGCCGAACGTAAAGAATCGGTCTGGCCCATCCGTCCATGAAACAATAAGCTCCGCAAGTTGTCGCAAGCAACTCTGGAGAAAGAAATTTCGCTCCGATCCGCAAGTGCAGTCCCCTGGTAAACCGACGATCCCCTGAACCGTTGACGGCGCACAAACCGCTAACCGATCCCACCATGACCCGCCAAAATCCGCCCCAGTCCATCCCGAGACGAGCCTGTGTTGTCGTTGCAAACATCTTTTCCGACGACCGCCTGCGCTTGTGGGGACTGCTTGTCGTGCTCTATCTATGCGTTTCCACGCTGACCCGCGTCGTCCTTGCGGGGGTCGCGATCGCCCAGGGCCAGGCGAGCCTGGGGAACGTGCCCGCCATGATGGCGGTCGGATTGCTGTTCGACATCGTCACGGCATTGAACCTGTTCGCGCTGTTCGCGCTGTATCTCGTCGTACTACCCAAACGCATCTACAACAGCAGATGGCATCGCTGGCTGCTCGCGAGCCTGTTTTCGCTGGTGGTTTTCGGGCTGATCTATCTCGGCGCGGTCGAGTATTTCTTTTTCGACGAGTTCAATTCGCGTTTCAACTTCGTCGCCGTCGAATACCTGATCTATCCGCATGAAGTATTCGTCAATATCTGGCAATCGTACCCGGTGGCGAGGGTGCTCCTTGCCGTCCTTGCGCTGACCGCGCTCGCGATCTGGCTCATGCGCAAGCCTTTGCTCGGCGAACACAAGGGCAGCGGCTCGACCCGTGCGCGCTTCGCCGTGCTGGCGATTCTGGCGGCGGGGATAGCGTTGTCGCAAATGACGCTCAATGTGAACGCGAGCCGCTACTCCGAAAACCGGGTCGTCAACGAGCTGGCGCTGAATGGTATCTACTCTTTTTTCAATGCGGCCCTGAATAGCGATCTGGATTACGCCGCTTACTACCTGACGCTGCCGGATGATGAGGCGGACCAGCGTGTGCGCAAGGTACTGACGACGCCGCATTCGACGTTCTTTCCTGGAACCGACCATATCGAACGCCACGTCGTTGCCGATGGGAAACCGAAGTACTTGAATGTGGTTGTGCTGCTGGAAGAATCGCTCGGGGCGGAATTTGTCGGCGCCTACGGCGACAAGCGCGGGCTTACGCCGGTGCTCGACAACCTCGCGAAGGAAAGCGTATTGTTCACGCGCGCCTACGCCACCGGGACCCGAACCGTACGTGGCATGGAGGCGGTTTCGGCGTCATTTCCGCCGGTGCCGGCGGAATCCATCGTCAAGCGGCCGCATAACGAAGGCATGTTCAACTGGTCGACGGTGATGGCGAAGAACGGCTACGTCCCGACGTTCATCTACGGCGGATTTGGCACCTTCGACAACATGAATTATTTTTTCGGTTCGAACGGCTATCGCGTGGTCGATCGTACCGACCTGGATGCGCCGCACTTCGCCAATATCTGGGGCGTGTCGGACGAAGACCTGTTCCGCAATGCGGTGCGCGTGTTCGACGAACAGCACGGGCGCGGCGAAAAAATCTACTCCATCATCATGACCACGTCGAACCACAAGCCATACACCTTTCCCGCGGGAGTGGAGGGTGTGCCGGTAAAGGGAGGGGGCAGGGACGCGGGAGTACGCTACTCGGACTACGCTATTGGCAAGTTTTTCGAAATGGCTAAAGCAAAAGCCTGGTTCGACGATACCCTGTTCGTCATCGTTGCCGATCACGGGGCCCGGGTGTATGGCCGTGAAGACATACCCGTCAGGACCTACGAAATTCCGCTATTGCTGTACTCGCCGAAACACCTCAAGCCGGGCAGGGTGGAGACGCTCACAAGCCAGATCGACGTGGCGCCGACCGTGCTGGGAATTCTGGATTTCAACTACGATTCGACTTTCTTCGGCATCGACGTGTTCAAGGACAGTCATCCGGGCCGGGGGATCCCGCTGAACCACAACCGGGATATAGCGCTGTTCGATGGAAGCAATCTGTTCGAAATCGGATTTCGCAAGACTTCGGCACAGAATCTCTATGATCCGGTCACCCATCGTCAGACCTCTGTTACTGTCGATTCCGAGCGGACCAAGGACACGATCGCCATTTTCCAGAAGGCTTTCGAACTGTACAGCGGGCGCCGCTACCGCATCGCCGAGCGTCATTGACGGTCGTTTGTCCGACCCGATTGATCTTCAAGGCCAAATCGGTATAATGCCGGCCTTCCTTGCCTTACCGGGTCCGCATCCCGGGAGGCTTTCCGCCCCGCCAGGGTTTTTACCCGCAGGGGCTCACCCACAAGGAGACAAACCAATGCGGCATTACGAGATCGTTTTCATCGTCCATCCCGACCAGAGCGAACAGGTCCCCGGGATGATCGAGCGTTACCGCCAGATGGTGACCTCGCGCAGCGGCTTCATCCATCGCCTCGAAGACTGGGGCCGCCGCCAGCTGACATTCCCGATCCAGAAGGTCCACAAGGCGCACTACGTGCTCATGAACATCGAGTGCGACCAGTCCACTCTGGACGAGCTTGAACACGCCTATAAATTCAACGACGCGGTTCTGCGCCACCTGATCGTGAACATGACGCGCGCGGTGACCGAACCTTCCCCGATGATGAAGGAAGAGAAGTCGCGCACCGTGGTCGGCGAAGGCGCCAGGACGGACAGCGCAAAACCCGAGGGCGGCGAGAAGCCGGCCCCTGCCGAGACCGTTTAAGTCCGGTTGAGCCGCAACACGATACTGCTGAGCGGAACATTGATCGCGCGCGAAGAACTCCGACATACGCCTGCCGGGATGCCCGCGCTGAGTTTCAGGATAGGCCACGCGTCGGAGCAAGTTGAAGCAGGCAGGCCCAGGAACGTAAACCTCGAAATAGACGGGGTGGCGCTGGGCGAAGTGGCGGAGAAATTGAGCCGGGCGCCGCTGGAAGGGCAATACAGCTTCGAAGGCTTCCTGGCGCTGCGCAGCAGACAGTCGCGAATACCCGTGTTGCATGTGAACAGATTCGAATTGAATAAAGGATAGACAAATGGCACGTTTCGGAGGCGCTAAAGGCAAAGGCAAGGACAAAGGCAAGGAACGCAGCAACCGGCCGTTGTTCCGCCGCCGCAAGTTCTGCCGCTTCACGGCGGAAGGCATCAAGGAAGTGGACTACAAGGACGTTGAAATCCTGAAGGATTTCATCAACGAGAACGGCCGCATCATCCCGGCCCGCATCACCGGCACGAAGACGCACTTCCAGCGGCAGCTGTCGGTGGCCATCAAGCGCGCCCGCTTTCTGGCGCTGCTGCCGTATACCGACCTGCACTAACGGAGCGCCGACATGCAAATCATCCTGATGGAAAAAGTGCACAACCTCGGCCAGCTCGGCGACGTCGTCAAGGTAAAGGACGGCTTCGCCCGCAATTTCCTGATTCCGCAGGGCAAGGCCAGGCGGGCGACCGAAAAGGCGATCGAGGAGTTCAAGGCGCGCCGCGCCGAGCTCGAGGCGGCGCACAACAAGGCACTCACGCTGGCCCAGGAGCGCGCCGGCAGGCTCGAAGGCTTGATGGTGCAAATCACGCAGAAGGCCGGCGTCGATGGCCGCCTGTTCGGTTCCGTGACCAATTATGACATCGCCGAGTCGCTGAAAGCCCAGGGGCATGAAGTGACCAAGGCCATGGTGCGGCTGCCGCAAGGCCCGCTCAAGCAAGTCGGCGACTATCCGATCACGCTCGATCTGAACGCCGACGTAACGACGACGATCACGATCTCGGTTCTGGGCGACACGTCGAACTAAAGTCGCAGGCTGAAGGCTAAAAAAAAGGGCTGTGAAAACAGCCCTTTTTATTTTTCTTCTTGCGCCTCCCGGCGGCATCCGAATAATAGCTAGCGACGGGCCAGTTCGCGTCGTTTTTCGCTTTTGCCGAATCCCAAAATTCAGAATCCAAAAAAATAAACAATGGTGCAGTTCGCTACGCAGCGCGTCGGCGTTGCCGACACCCAGGTCGAGCTCATCAAGCTGCCACCGCATTCGGTGGAGGCGGAGCAGTCCGTGCTCGGCGGGCTGCTGCTCGACAACACCGCCTGGGACAAGATCGCCGACATGATCGGCGAGTCGGATTTCTACCGCGCCGACCACCGGCTCATCTACCGCCACGTCTCCAAGCTGGTCGGCAATTCGCGGCCCGCCGACGTCATTACCGTTTCCGAGAGCCTGGAGAGCACCAGGGAACTCGAGGGCGTGGGCGGCCTGGCTTACCTCGGCGCACTGGCGCAGAACACGCCCACTGCGGCCAATATCCGGCGTTACGCGGAGATCGTGCGCGAGAAAGCGGTCATGCGCAAACTCGCCGAAGTCGGCACCGAGATCGCCGAGACCGCGTACAACCCGATGGGCAAGGAAGCCGCGCAGATGCTCGACGAGGCGGAATCGAAGGTGTTTGCGATTTCGGAGGAGGGTGCGCGCGGCAAGCAGGGTTTCATGGACATGCAGCCGCTGCTCACGCAAGTCGTCGAGCGCATCGACATGCTCTACAACCGGGACAATCCGTCCGACGTGACGGGCGTGCCGACGGGATTCACCGACCTCGACAAGATGACCTCCGGACTGCAGCCGGGCGACCTGGTGATCGTCGCCGGCCGTCCGTCGATGGGCAAGACCTCGCTCGCGCTGAACATGGCCGAGCACGTCGCGCTGGAGTCGGGCCTTCCGGTGGGCATCTTCTCCATGGAAATGGGCGCCTCGCAACTGGTGATGCGCATGCTCGGCAGCGTGGGCAAGCTGGACCAGCACAAGGTCCGCACCGGGCGCCTGGCGGACGAAGACTGGCGCAAGCTGACCGATGCGGTGGGCAGGCTCAACGACGCACCGATTCACATCGACGAGACCGCGGCGCTCAATGCCCTCGAACTGCGCGCCCGTGCGCGCCGCCTGCACCGGCAATACGGCAAGCTCGGCCTGATCGTGGTCGACTACCTGCAACTCATGTCGGCAAGCTCGCAGGGGGAAAACCGCGCCACGGAAATATCGGAAATCTCGCGCGGACTGAAAGCGCTGGCCAAGGAGCTCAATGTGCCCGTGGTCGCGCTGTCGCAGCTGAACCGAAGCCTGGAGCAACGCCCCAACAAGCGGCCGGTGATGTCGGATCTGCGCGAGTCCGGCGCCATCGAGCAGGATGCGGACCTGATCCTGTTCATTTATCGCGACGAGGTCTACAACCAGGATACGCCCGACAAGGGCAAGGCCGAGGTCATCATCGGCAAGCAGCGCAATGGCCCGATCGGAACCATCACCCTGGTGTTCCAGGGCGAGTACACCCGCTTCGCCAACTTCGCCGATCCCGGCCGCTTCTAGTCTTTTGCCCTCGTTCAAGTTCCGATCGCCGCCAAGGCGCCAAGAGCGCCAAGGAAATGCAAGGCAGGAATCTGACGTTCCGACAGTAAATTATTCCGTGACACTCCGGACTGGCTGAACAGGAAAGTTAGCAAGGCACTCTTCCAGTTTCCTTTGTGTGTCTTTCTTGGCGTCCTTGGCGTCTTGGCGGCGAATCTTGATCCAGAGATCACACCGCGGACGGATTCTCGTTCGGGAAATTGTTCCTGAACTGGCGCACGGCTTTTTTCAGTTCGGTGTCCATCTTCTCCTGGCGGTAGATCGCCATCAGCTTGATCCAGGAATCCCGGTCCTTGGGATCCTTGTGAACCTGGAACTGCAGCAGGCTGAGCGCATTCTGGGTGCGCCCGAGCGCGATGAAACGATCCACGTCGGTGAACATCGAGCGGGTGTTGTCGAGCGCCTGGTCCATCTCGTACAGGACATCGGTCGACAGCCCGGCCACCTGCGGCGGGGCCGGCGCTTCGCTTTCCAGTTCGACATCCACGTCCGATGCCGGCTGCATGGCCCCGGCATCGAGTGCAAAGTCGGGAACGCGTCCGGGCTCGGCAACGGGTTCCTCCGGCGGCGGGCTTGCGGGCGGCAGCGGCCGCGGCCTGGGCGGCGGCGCCGGCACATCGACCCGCGGCGCCGGTGCCGGCTTCGGGACGGATTCGAATTCGCGTATTACCGTCGCCGTCCTTGCCAGCATACGGTCGAGCTGCTCGTCCGTTTCGGCCAGCCCGCGCGAGAACGAGCCCCGGCGACCATAGGCGAAACCGCCGGCGGCCGCCGCGACGATCAGTCCCGCAAGGCCGAGCCAGATATACAAGGCGACCGGTTGGGATTTTACGACCGTACGGATTTCCACCTTCGGTGGTGGTGGTGCAGGCTGGATCGTCGGTGCCGGCGCCTGGGCGGAATTGACGGCCTTCTGCAGCGCCATCAGGGACTGTTCGACACGCTGCAATTGCTGGTCGATGCCTTCCTGTTTCAGGTGCAATTCCTTGACGCCGGATTCGATCGCGCGCGCCTTCTCATCCAGCGCGGGCGGTATTGCGGCAACGGCCGGCGTTTCGGCGCCGCACAGCCGCATCAGCTGCTTGCACTCCTGCGGACCGGGCTTGTCCCCGAGTTCGAGCGCGCGACGCAGCGTGATCGGATTGCGCGGCTTTGGCGGCGCCTCTTCGGCGGGTTCTGCCGGCGCGACGGCGCGACCCGGACGGTGGGTAGCGGCAGGCCTTGCGGCCGCGGCGGCTTTTTTTGTCTGCGACGACTTGCGCAGTTCGCGCAGGTCCGGAAACCACAATACGGTGCCCGCGGGGACTTCCCGGCCCACGCCGTTCGGAAAGGCATTCGGGTTGCCCGCGATTACCTGCCGCACAAGGTCTTGCTGCATGCCGCGCTGCCCGGGGAAGATCACGGCGGCGACGCTTTCCACGGTGTCGCCAGGCAGCAAGCTCAGGTGGAAGCCCCGCCGTTTCGCCGGCCGCGCATCGGTACGGGCGGGCTGCGCATCGGCATTCGTTTTCGCGGCAACCGCAGCTTTGGCAACCGCGGGCGGGATGAGCGCGGAGAAATGCCGCGCGTAGAGCGGGGCACCTGCGCATTGCACCCGCAGGACCAGTTCCACCGCGGGGCCGTTGATCGGTTCGTCGGTGCTGATTTCGACCGCGCCGCGCGCGGTGTCCACCTTCAGATTGGCTTTGCCGAGGAAAGGCATTTCCGAACCCGGCGCATCGCTCTGGGGACCCATGGACAGGCATTCGTCGAAAATGTGTTCTTCGGGCAGCGACGCCAGGGTGGCGGTCGCGTGGAAGGGCTCGCCCTGATGGGATTTTACGGTGAGACGCCAGAGGTCCACCGGGGCGGCGAGCGCGCAAACGAGAGTGAAAGACCCGGCCAAGGCCGTTATCGCCTGCCACGCCGCATGCGGGGGGATCGGTCTCAGCACTCGGTTTAACTAGATGTAGTAGGGTTTCAGTGCATATGCACCATATGTAGTGCCGGCCAGTTTAGCCGGAACCTGCCGGAGGCGCAACGCCACCGGCAGGTTCCATTGGCGCGTAGTAATGGGGATTAGAGAACTTCGGCGGCGCGGTCCGCCAGCCGCGAGCGTTCGCCGCGCATCAGCGTGACGTGGCCGCTGTGCGCCCAGCCCTTGAAACGATCCACCACGTAAGTCAGGCCCGAACTGCCTTCCGTCAGGTAGGGTGTGTCGATCTGCGAGATGTTGCCGAGGCAGACCACCTTGGTGCCGGGGCCGGCGCGGGTGATCAGCGTCTTCATCTGCTTGGGCGTGAGATTCTGCGCCTCGTCGATGATCAGGAACTTGTTGATGAACGTGCGCCCGCGCATGAAGTTCAGCGACTTCACCTTGATCCGCGAACGGATCAGGTCGCGCGTGGCGGCGCGCCCCCATTCGCCGGCCTCGTCGTCGGTCTTGTTGAGCACGTCCAGATTGTCATCCAGCGCGCCCATCCACGGGGTCATCTTTTCCTCCTCGGTACCGGGCAGGAAACCGATGTCCTCGCCGATCGGCACGGTGACCCGGGTCATGATGATCTCGGAATAGACCTTATCCTCGAGTGTTTGCATCAGTCCGGCAGCGAGCGTCAGGAGGGTCTTGCCGGTGCCGGCCTGGCCGAGCAGGGTGACGAAGTCGACGTCCGGATTCATCAGCAGGTTGAGCGCGAAGTTTTGTTCGCGATTGCGCGCCACGATGCCCCAGATGTTGTTTTTCTGGTGGGTGTACTCGCGGATGGTCTGCAGGATCGCAGTCTTGCCGGTCTGCTCCCTGACTTGCGCATAGAACGGTTTTTCGCTTTCGAGGAACACGAATTCGTTGACCATCAGGCTGTCGCACAACGGCCCGCGCACGCGATAGAAGGTGCGGCCGTCCTGCTGCCAGGATTCCATCTCCTTGCCGTGCTGGTCCCAGAAATCCGCCGGCAGTTCGCGCACGCCGGTGTACAGCAGGTCGGTGTCCTCGAGGACCTTGTCGTTGAAATAGTCCTCAGCGGCAAAACCCAGGGCGCGCGCCTTTATGCGCATGTTGATGTCCTTGCTGACCAGGATCACCTGCCGCTTGTCGTGGGTTTCCTGCAAGTGCTTCACCACGCCGATGATCTGGTTGTCCGCCTTGCCGGCCGCCAGCCGTGCCGGCAACTCGCCACTGATCGATTCGGTCTGCAGGAACAGCCGGCCGGTCGCCTCCTTGGCGCCGGAGCTGTCCAGCGGGATTCCCGCGGCGATGTCTTCCACCGCCTTGGAAACGATATCGTCCAGGAAGCGGCTGGCCTGGCGTGCGTTGCGCGCGACTTCGGACATGCCTTTCTTGTTGGAATCCAGTTCCTCGAGGGTGACCATCGGCAGATAGATGTCGTGCTCCTCGAACCGGAACAGGCTCGTCGGATCGTGCATCAGGACGTTGGTGTCGAGGACGAAGAGCTTGTTGCGGGGGTGAAGCGTGGTGACCAGGGTGGGGGCGGAGGCTTTGCGCTGAGTCATAAAGCGGCCTCAGAAGGACGGGAAATGAAGCGAATGCGAGAGTGAATAGAGGATTTACTCCGTCGATGGATCATCCGCGCTCCTGTGTGTGCCGGTTAAAGGGATCTTACGAATTCCAGTACCTCCTGAACATGGCCGGGCACTTTCACCCCGCGCCATTGCCTGCCTACCCTGCCATGGGCATCGATGACGAAGGTGCTGCGCTCGATGCCGCGCACCTGTCTGCCATACATATTTTTCATTTTCATGACGCCGAACAGATTGCACAGAATCTCGTCCGGGTCGGAAAGCAGGTCGAAGGGAAAACCCATCTTCGACCTGAAGCCTTCATGGGACTTCACGCTGTCGCGCGAAACCCCGTAAATGGCGCAACCGAGCCCGGCGAATTCCGCGTGCAAGTCGCGGAACTGCTCGCCTTCGGTGGTGCAGCCGGGGGTGTTGTCCTTGGGATAAAAGTAGAGGACCAGCGGGCGTCCCAGCGAGGCTGAGAGCTTGAACGTCTTGTTCCCGGTCGATGCCGTCTCGAAATCGGGAACCTTGAGACCATCCAGCGAGGTTTCCATTCCTGAAGCTATGTTTACCGAAACCTGGGCCGAATGCAATACCAAAATTCAAGGCGAACCGCAAAGGCGCAAAGACGCAGAGGAAACGCAAAGGAAGGCAAAAACAACTTGAAAAGATGGTGATGAGAGTTGGATCTTCCCGACAAACACGGCTTCGTCGATTAGCGAGGATGGTTGCGCATTCCTGCCGACTTTCATACCTGATTCGCTGGGTTTTCTTTGCGTTTCCTTTGCGCCTTTGCGCCTCCGCGATGAAGAATTGGACTTGGAAGGAAATCAGGCAGGAGCGAGGAACTCGCGGCCCTGCAAGGCAAGTACGCCGCTGCGGCCGGGGACCGGGCCGGTGGCGATTTCGTGCCGCGGCAGATCATTGATGGCCAGAGACTCCAGATAGCTGCCGAGCGAAACCAGTTCGTGCCCCTGTTTCTGCCAGCCGTCCAGGATCTGTTCGAAGATCGGGGCGAGCTTCATGCCTTCCAGTTCGGCATGCAGCGTGAAGACATGTCCCGACGGTGCCTCCTGCCGCGTCAACGCCAGCAGCCGGTCGACGACGTTGCCGGCATTCACGCCGTCCAGGCCGATCATTTCGTCCAGCGTGGGCAGGGTCGTCGGCAGTTGCGGGCAGGCGATGATTTCGCCCTGGTAGATGGGCACGAAAGGTCCGTTGCCGCGCGTATCCGAGCAGTAGCTGAACCCGAGACGTTGCGTGAGCCGGTAGGCATGGCGATTCATCTGCCATCCGGCGGCGCCATGGATGCGCGCCGGCTCGCCGAAAATTTCCTCGAAGCGTTCGCACGCAAGGTCCATCTGCCGGCGCGTCCATTGCGCATCGGCGTGGGCGACCTTGTCCTGCCACAGCACGTGATCCCAGGTATGGATACCGACCTCGAATCCCGCATCGCGCGTCTCCCGCATGATCGGCGCGCATTCGCGTCCGATATCCGGCCCCGGCAACAGCGTTCCGTACAGCAGGGTTTTGAAGCCGTAATGGCTCAGCACGGAGGTGCGGCGCACTTTGCCCAAGAAGCCTGAACGAAACACGCGTGTGATCGCCCGGCCGGTGTGATCGGGGCCGAGGGAAAACAGAAAGGTCGCGCCGGCATCGCGCGCCTTCAGGACGTCCACCAGGTGCGGCACGCCCTGGCGGGTGCCGCGGTAGGTATCGACGTCAATCTTCAGTGCCAGTTTCATAAGGAGTCACTTTGCACAGGGCGGTCTTTTCACTATCCCTGGCGAGGGCGGTGAACGGCAATTCCCGTGGCTGGAAGCGGTCAGTCCATCAGGCTGCGGGCATCGGCGACATGGGTGCGGTAGGCGTCAAAGATGTTCTTGAGCGCAGTCTGCATGTCGACCTTCGGCTCCCAGCCCAGGTCGTTGCGGGTATTGTCGATCTTGGGCACGCGATTCTGCACGTCCTGGTAACCACTGCCGTAGTAAGCCTCGGAAGTGGTTTCGATCGTTTTCACCTGCCTTGCCGCCTCCCGGTATTCGGGATAGGTCAGCGCGAGGTCGATCATCATCTTTGCGAGTTCCCGGACCGAAAAATTGTTTCTCGGGTTGCCGATGTTATAGATCCGGCCGCTGGCGATGGCGTTTTTGTTTTCGATGATTTTCATCAGGGCGTCGATGCCGTCGTCGATGTAGGTGAATGCGCGTTTTTGTGTGCCTCCGTCCACCAGTTTGATCGGCTCGCCGCGCACGATATGGCCGAAGAACTGCGTGATCACGCGCGAACTGCCTTCCTTCGCGGTATGGATGCTGTCCAGCCCGGCCCCGATCCAGTTGAAGGGGCGGAACAGGGTGTAGTCGAGTCCTTCCTGTTGTCCGTAAGCAGCGATAACACGGTCCATGAGCTGCTTGGCGCAAGCGTATATCCAGCGTGGCTTGTTGATCGGCCCGTAGACCAATTCGGACTTTTCCGGATCGAACTCGCTGTCCCGGCTCATGCCGTAGACTTCCGACGTGGACGGAAAGATCACCCGCTTGCCGTACTTCACCGCATGGCGGACGATTGGCAGATTGGCCTCGAAATCCAGCTCGAACACCCGCAGCGGTTCCTTGACGTACGTGGCTGGCGTCGCGATGGCCACCAGCGGCAACACCGTGTCGCACTTGCGGATGTGGTACTGGATCCATTCCTTGTTGATGGTGATGTCGCCTTCGAAAAAATGGAAGCGCTCGTGATCGAGCAGAGTCGACACCCGTTCGGTCTGCATGTCCATGCCGAATACTTCCCAGTCGGTGGTATCGATGATTCGTCTGGAAAGGTGATGGCCGATGAAGCCGTTTACGCCGAGGATCAGGATTTTTTTCACGTCAGGCTCAAGGTTTTGGAAGGTAATGAGAGGGGAACCGGTCCGAGCCACGATACGATATCAGCGGGCTCGACCCGACGCCCGCCAAATTCAATATCGGCAAGACGCAAAACGCTGCCGTCGGCACATTGTGCAAGGCAGGCGCCACCGTCCAAGAACAAGGTAGGCGCCGGAAAACCGCCGTGACGACCGGGTTGGCGCAGCGATTTGAGGATACGCAGGTTCTTGCCGGCGACCGTCGTGAATGCTCCGGGGTAGGGCGGTGCGACACCGCGCACCAGATTATGGACCGCTTCGGCAGTGTCGTTCCAGTCGATGCGGCCGTCCTCCGGCTTGCGGCCGCCGAAGTAAGATCCCCGCGCCAGGTCCTGTTCGATGCGGGGAGCCCTGCCCGCGAGCAGCGGCGGCAGGCTGCGATGCAGGACGATTTCCGCCGCCAGGGTGACCTTGCGGAAGACTTCCAGCGCGGTGTCGTCCGGCAGTATCGGTACCGCTTGCCGGTCGACGACGTCGCCCGCATCGGGCTTCTCGACCATGTAGTGCAGCGTGGCCCCGGTCTCGCGTTCGCCCTTGATAACCGCCCAGTTGACCGGAACCCGTCCGCGAAATTTCGGCAGCAGCGAGCCATGCATGTTCAGCGCGCCGCGTGATCCGGCTGCGAGCAGCTGTGGACCAATCATCTGGCGAAAGTAGAACGAGAACAGAAAATCCGGATTCAGGCCGACGACAGTCTCGACCGTGGCCGGCAGGTTCGGGTCATCCGGCGTGATTGCGGGGATATCGTATTCGCGCGCCACCGCGGCGACGCTGTCGAACCAGATGTTTTCGCCCGCGTTGTCGCGGTGCGTGACCACCAGCGGTACGTGCACGCCCTGTGCGAGCAGTACTTTCAGGCAGCGCACGCCGACGTCGTGATATGCGAACACAATGGCAGTGGTCATTTCCTGTCAGCGCAGTGCCGAAGTCTTCTGGATCTCGGCGTTTTGTCCGGTCGAATCCGCTGCGGGCCGATCCTCGAGCACCGCGCTGACGATGAAGCGCGGCCGGCGCAATACTTCCTGATAGATGCGGCCGATGTACTCGCCCAGCAGGCCGATGCCGAACAGCACTACCCCGAACAGGAAGAACTGCGCTGCCTCCGTCACCGACTGAAACATCCCTTCGGCGGCTTCGCCGCGCAAGAGCCGGTTGATGATCTGGAACACCACCACGCCGGTCGAGGAGACGGCGAGCACAAAACCGACCAGCGAAAACGCCTGCAGCGGAGCCAGCGAGAACCCGGTGACGAGGTCGAAATTGAGCCGCACCAGCTTGTAAAGGGAATACTTGGTCGTGCCGATCGCGCGCTCTTCATGCGCGACTTCGATTTCTGTCGGATTGCTGGAAAATGTATAGGCAAGCGCCGGAATAAAAGTATTGACCTCTTCGCATTTGTTGATCGCATCGACTATCTGCCTGTCGTAGGCGCGCAGCATGCAACCCTGGTCGGTCATGTGGATGCGCGTAGTGCGCTCCCGCAACCGGTTCATCAGGCGCGAGGCATTGCGGCGGAACCAGGTGTCCTGGCGCTCCGCGCGCACTCCACCGACGTAATCGTAGCCCTCATCCATCTTGGCCAGCAGCTTGCCGATTTCCTCGGGGGGATTCTGCAGGTCGGCATCCAGCGTCACGATTCGTTTGCCACGCGCGTATTGGAAACCAGCCATGATCGCAAGGTGCTGGCCGTAGTTGGCATTGAACAGGATGACCCGGGTGACGTCGGGGCGCTGCCCGAACTGTTTGCGCAACGCTACCGCCGAGGCGTCGCGGCTGCCGTCGTTGACGAAAATGATCTCGTACGCCATTCCGATCGCATCGAGCGCCGTATAGAGCCGGGCGAACAATGCAGGCAGTCCGGCTTCTTCGTTATAGACCGGGATGACGACCGAAAGAATGGGTTGGGACATGGAAGAATCCAGAGGGTGGGCGTTCAGCGTCGGGCGCCGGCCAGAATCTCGGCAACGGCCTGGCAGACGCGATCGGCGTCGGCGGCAGTCATTGCCGGAAACAGCGGCAACGTCACGGTTTCGCGCCCGATGCGTTCGGCATTCGGGAAATCGCCTTCGCGATAACCCAATCCGCGGCACAGCGTGGTCAGATGCAGAGCTTCGTACGAAATGCCGGTGCCGATGCCTCGCGCATGCATGGCGTCCATGAACTGTTTGCGGGTGATGGCGAGCCGGTCCAGCGGCAACAGCACGCCAAACATGTTCCAGCTGTGGCCGTCTTCCTCGCCGGCATGCGCTCGCGCCGGCAGCACGCAGGGCGGATCAGACCGCAGATTGGCGAAATAGCGCGCTGCCAGGGTTCGTCGCGCTGCGTTGAATTCCTCGAGACGGGCAAGCTGTGACAGGCCGATGCGGGCATTGATATCCGGCAGGTTGAACTTGCCGCAGGCAACATCGACATCGCGGGTGCCGTCGGCCAGGCGCACGATACCGTGAAAGCGCAGCTTCTCCAGCAATTTCGCTTCGGCTTCATTGTTCATCAGCAGCGCGCCGCCTTCGATGCTGGTCATGTTCTTGTTCGGGTGGAAGCTGAACACCACGAGGTCGCCAAAGGCGCCGATGCGCTGTCCGCGCCAGCGCGATCCGATCGCCAGCGCAGCGTCTTCGATGACCCGCAGGCCATGCTTCTTCGCAACGGCATACAGGCGCCCGACGTCCACCGGCAGCCCGCCGAAATGCGTCGGCATGATGGCCTTGGTGCACGATGTGATCGCGGCTTCCACCTGATCGACATTGATGTTGCGAGTGTCAAGGTCGCAGTCGACGAACACCGGCCTTGCCCCGACTTTGACGATCATGTTCGGCGCGGCGAAGAAACTCATGGCCGAAGTGATGACTTCGTCGCCGGGCCCGACGCCCGCAACCTGCAATGCCAGTTCGATGGCTGCAGTGGCCGAAGTCACCACGCGCGCTGGCCGCCCCCCGTGGTAGTCCGACAGGGCCTGCTCGAATTTCAGGACGTTCGGCCCGCTGGCGATCCAGCCAGAGCGTAATACTTCCGCCACGCCGGCGATGGATTCTTCGTCGATCGACGGCCGGGCGAACGGAAGATAGGGCACCACGGGCGCGCGCGCGGTCACGAGCGTGCCACCAGGAAAACGCCGACGATGATAGTGCCGATCCCGATCATGCGCTGCGCGGTCAGCGCTTCGCCGAACAGATACCAGGCGGCGACCGCGTTGACGACGTAGCCGATCGAAAGCATCGGATAGGCGAGGCTTACCTCGACGCGCGACAGCGCCATGATCCATACCACCACACTGACGGCGTAGCAGCCCAGGCCGCTGACGATGAAAGGATTGGAAGCGACCTTGATCCCCACCGGCACCAGGTTGTCGGCGGTAAAGGCGAATGTCCCGATACCGTTGGTGCCGGCCTTGAGGAGCAGTTGTGCCGCGGCATTCAGCAGTACGCCCGCGAGTACCAGCATGAAACTGATGATATTCATGGTTTTGACACGATAACACGGCGCGCATCTGCGGCGAGAAGACGCATCGGCAGCCCGCGCCCCGTCAATTCGCTATAGACGTCCGGCCCCATTATCGCAAGTGCCTTGCGATCGTTGCGCCAGCGTGCCTCGAACTCTTCAATTGTGGGAATCTCCAGTTCCGGTTCCTGTTTCAGTCCGAATTCGAGTTCGTCACCGTAGTCGACCAGCGTCACTGTTCGTTCGATATAGAAAGGCAGTGTCTGCTCGTAGGTGCGCACGCTGTAGAACGGGGTGTCCGGGCCGAGCAGAGGCCTGATAATGCCGGCCAGATGCGAGGTGGAAAATGAGGGTGACAGGGCTTCGTGCCCGGTCATGCCGATTTGAATGAACAGCAATCCACCCGCGCTTAACGCAATGACCGCCGCCTCGATGCGTTCGCGCCGGGCGAAAGCCATCGCCAGGCAGGAGGCGGCAAGCAAGGTCAACGCGCCGGCGAGGAGCCATTTGCTGAATTCCGTGTAGAGCGCGGCCGGCACCTTTTCGCTGCCGAGATGGGCGGCGAAAGGGGAGGCGATCGCGCCGGCGACCGCAAACGCGACGACCGGCAGGATCAGCCACGCCAGCTTGCGGCCGCGGACATGACTGAGCCATTCGCCGACCAGCAGTGCGATCGCGGGAAAAATCGGCAGGATGTAAGAAGGCAGCTTGGATTGCGATGTGCTGAAGAACAGGAAAATCACGCCGGCATAGATCAGCAGGAACCGCCGCACCCTGAACGACGCTTGCGTGGAATCGCGTTTCCATGCGCCGATCAGGGCCTGCCCCAGCATGGGCGTCCACGGCAGCATGCCGGCGATCAGGATCGGAATGAAAAACCACCACGGCGCCGTGCGGTGATGGACTTGCGTAAGAAAGCGCTGGAAATGTTCGTGGATGAAAAAGAAGTGCGGGAATTCAGGATTGGCGATCGACACTGCGACGACCCAAGGCAGTGCGATCGCCAGCATGATGGCAATACCGGCGAAGGGTTCAAGCCGCTTCAGGAACGAAATGTCGCGCTGGATAAACGCATAGGCCGCCATTGCGGCACCCGGCAGCACCAATCCGATAAGGCCTTTGCTCAGGAACGCAAGGCCCATTGCCGCCCAGGCCAGCCACATCCACAAGCGCGATTCGCGCGTTCGCTGCTCGCTTTGCTGGGACAGCAGGAAGCCGAGCAGTCCGAGCGTCATGCAGAAGGTGACACCCATGTCGAGCGTATTGAGGTGGCCGATGGCCGCGTAGAGGATGCTGCTCGCCACAACCAATGCGGAAAAGAGCCCAGCGCGCCGGCCAAATAATCGCATGCCGGCGAATCCCAGCATCAAAACGCCGAAAAATCCTGTCACTGCGCTCCACAGCCGGGCGGTCCACTCGTGTTCGCCGAAGGCGTTGTAGGCTGCCGCGGTGGCCCAGTACTGCAGCGGCGGTTTCTCGAAATACTTGATGGCATTCAGGCGCGGTGTAACCCAGTCTCCGGTTACCGCCATCTCCCGCGCGATCTCGGCATAACGCCCCTCGTCCGGTCGCACAAGGCTGCGATACCCGAGGTTGCAGAACCAGACAACGAAGAACACGAAGGCGAGTATGGCGACGACGCGGGGGCGGACGGTGCCGGAATCGGGCATTGTGGTTTCAGATTTCATCATTTGCTGCGTGTTTGAGTTTTACTCCGGGGACTGGTACTGCCTGTGCCGAATCCGGTGGCATTGCTCTTACTCATTTCCTCCGGTGTGCCCGTTGTGGATACCTCATGGATATTGGCGACGGAGCCGACCGGCATGCGCTACCTGTAGACCTTCCCAGCCACTACTGGCTGGACGCCCGGGAAGGACAACAAGTGAATACAGTTATCTTGAAACGATCTATTTCCATCTTGGTCAATCCCTGAGACGGCCAAACAATGGCAATGGCTTGTCATCGCACGCAGCAACGCGCGATTGTAAGGCTTTGCGGACATAGCGCCATTGCAGTGACGGCGCATCCAGACGATCCGCCAATTCTCGCGCCCATCTTTACACCTGGGCGAATGTCCGCGAGTCTTGAAAGAGTGGTCATAATGAAACGAAACCTAACCATGAGTGCGGTTACGAATTTCACCACAATGTCCAACAATCGCGTCAAGGCCTTGCCGGGCTTGGTTCTGACGATGGTCGCAGTCAATGCGTTTGCCCGCACAGGTTCTCGCGGCGCAAGCCAAGGTCAGCATGCAACGGGCCTGGGTGATCGTCCTCAAGGTGCATCCAGGCTAAATTACCAGTGAGGGGTAGCAGGAGAAAAGCGGCAGCGGTCTGCGCCATTCCTTCGATATCCGGGACGACAAGGAACGCAGGAAGCCGGCGTGGATGAGCCTGCCGAGAACGCCAGGGCGGGCGCTATGCCGAATTCGTCGCTACCTATTCTCGGGTCGGGAATGTTGACGATCTGCGACCGCCGCGGTCTCCGCAAATTAGAGGCCGTGCGTGCGCAGAGCAAGGAACCAGGTATGCGGGGATTCAGGGAAATGATCCGAACAAAAAAACGCCGGATCCTGGAGGAATTTTGAAACATAGTCGATTCAAGCGAGTACATCGCCTCACTTTTCGGCCTATTGCGCCGGAAATCGCACCATGACGCGAAGGCCACGTTCGTGTTCCGCGGATTCGAGCGCGACTGTGGCGCGATGGCGCACGACCACGTTCTTGACGATGGCCAAACCCAGGCCGCTGCCGGTTTCTTGCGAACCTTCGTGCCGGAAAAACCGGTCGAAGGCGCGTTCCCGGAATTCGGCGGGAATACCCGGCCCGTTGTCCGTCACCGTCAACACCGGCTGGTTGTTCTGCGTATCGACGCAAACGTCGACTTTTCCGCCGCGCTGGATATAGCGGATGGAATTGTCGATCAGGTTGCCGAGCATCGCGCGCAAGGCTTCGAAATCGCCGGATATCCATACCGGCTGTTCACCGTCGACGCCCAGATCGATGCCTTTCGCCTCTGCAATCGATGCATGGTCCGCGACCGCCTGCCTCGCCAGTAGTGCGAGTTCCACCGGTGCGGAAGAACGCTCGGCCAGTTCCGGTTCGTGGCGCGCGAGCGTGAGCAATTGCTGTACGAGATGGATGGCGCGTTTCACGCCTTCATCCAGTTGCGCGAACGCGGCGTCGCGTTCCTCGTCGGTGGTCGCGCGCCGGGCCAGCTGGATCTGCAATTGCACGGCGGTCAGCGGCGTGCGCAGTTCGTGTGCCGCGTCGGCGATGAACGTGCGGCGCATCTCCAGTGCATTGCCGAGTCGCCCCAGAAGTTGGTTCAGCGCCGTGACCAGCGGCTGTACCTCGCTCGGCAGATCGCTGTCAGGCAGCGGCTGCAGTGCGGATGCCGATCGTTGCTCGACCGCGTTCGCGACTTTCTTGAGGGGGCGCAGGCCCTTGCCGATGATGACCCAGATCACGACTCCCAGCGCAGCGAAAAGGAAAAGAATGGGCAACAGTATCCGCACGGCCGCGCTGGCGGCGAGCGCATGCCGGACGCGCTTCGGCTGGGCCACTTGTATCGTGTGTTCGCGCAATTGAACGTTGAACACCCGCCATTGGGTGCCCGGTGTCGATACCGATGACAAACCCGCATTGGCGCGCGGGGGCAGGACGGGGAGGGCATCCGATACGTAGACGAGGGTTCCCGCGCGATCCCATATCTGGATCACCAGATCGTCTTCCTCGTCGACTATCTGGACCGGCGGGCCTACCGGGCTGTCCAGGGAGTCATCCCGAAAAGACAGGGCAACCTGCCTCAGTTCATAGTCGAACAGTTCGTTGAATTCATCCTCCACCGTAAAATAGATTCCCAGGGCGGCAAAAAGCCCGGCGAGGACGAGCGTAGAAAGCAGCCATACGAGCAACTGGCGTCGAATGGACCTCATGGCTTCTTCGGCACCATGTAACCGACGCCGCGGATGTTCTTGATGAAATCGCGGCCGAGCTTCTTGCGCAGCGCGTGGATATAGACCTCGACGGCATTGCTCTCCACTTCCGCGTCCCATCCGTACAGCTTCTCTTCCAGCTGGGTTCGAGACAGCACGACGCCAGGCCGATCGAGCAGGGCCATGAGAATGGCGAACTCCCGGGCGGACATGACGAGCGCGCGTCCCTTGAGGGAAACTTCGTGCGTCGCCGGATTCAGAGAAAGATTGCCGTGCGTGATGGCGGGTGTTACCCGTCCGGCGCGACGACGCAGCAGGGCGCGGACGCGGGCCGAGAGTTCGTCCAGGTCGAACGGTTTGGTCAGGAAATCATCGGCGCCGCCGTCCAGCGCCTTTACGCGATCTGCGATCGCGTCTCTCGCGGTCAGGATCAACACCGGAACGGTGTTGCGTTGCGCGCGCAGGGTCTTGAGCACCTGGGTGCCGTCTTTTCCCGGCAGTCCGAGGTCCAGCAGCATCAGGTCGTACACTTCATTGGCCAGTGCCAGTTCTGCGGCTGTGCCATTCTGTACCCAGTCGACGCTAAATCCGTCCTGCCGCAATCCCTGCCGGACGCTCTTGCCTATCATCAGGTCGTCTTCAACCAGCAACAATCGCATGCATCATTCCCTGTGCCGGGCCTGCAGCGAGATTTCCCCATACGAAACCGCCGCGATTCCGATTGTCCTCTTGCCCGGGGGGAGCGAGTGCGTGAATTTCCCCGCGCTCCGCAATCTATAGAATGAAACTTAAACGAAACTTAAGGGCCGGCCGCAAGCCTGGCAGGCTAGGATACGCCGGAGTTGACAGCGGGAGGTCCGCCATTCCCGCTTCGCCGAACCTGCGGATGTGAAGAAAAATGGAACAATCGACTTGTGGCCGCTGTAGTCTCGTCGAAACAGATCGGCTGTGCTACCGTTAACGCGGCTGCGGTGGAATTTGGACGACGCCCGCCTGTATTTCAACGCCGTGGACGTGGCAGCAGTAACGGACGCAGCCGGCGATAGATATTGTCGAGGATGCGCGATTGCGCCCGGACGGCCGGATGAATGCCATCGGCCTGAAACATGCTGCGGTCGTCGGCAAAACCCTGGAGCATGAAAGGAACCAGCGAAGCATTCTGCTGTCTGGCAACTTCGGCGAACAAACCTTCGAAGCGGCGCGTATAGACCAAACCATAGTTCGGCGGGATACGCATGCCGGCGATCACGACTTTCGCGCCGGCCTTGCGGCAGGCCGCGACGATGGCAATCAGGTTGCTGCGGGTTTCTTCGAGCAGATTTCCGCGCAGGCCGTCGTTGCCGCCGAGGGCGACGATGACCACCGCGGGCTGATGTTCCTTGAGAGCGGCGCCGATGCGATTGAGCCCGCCGAGGGTGGTTTCGCCGCTGATGCTGGCGTTGACCACCCGGTAGTCGAGTTTGTCGCGCTGGATGCGCTGTTCCAGCAGCGCGACCCAGCCTTCGCCCAGTGCCAGGCCGTAGCCGGAGGAAATGCTGTCGCCCAGGACCAGAATGGTCTGGGCTGCGTGGACCGCCGGCACCGGAACCATTACCAGCAACGCAAAGAGAAGAAACCACCGCATGACTGAAGAGTTCATGCCGCCCATTGTGAGGGCGGCCGGTTTGACCAAGCAAGTATTTGCCGGCACCACCCCGCTGACCATCCTCCAGGATGTTTCCCTCGAAATCGCACGCGGCGAAGCAGTGGCCATCCTCGGCGCATCGGGTTCCGGCAAGACGACGCTGCTGGCGTTGCTGGCGGGCCTGGACGTGCCCACTGCGGGGACGGTCCACATCGACGGCACGGATTTGTTCGCCCTCGATGAGGACGGCCGCGCGCGGCTGCGGCGTGATCGCGTGGGCTTCGTGTTCCAGTCCTTCCAGTTGCTGCCCGCGCTTACGGCGCTGGAGAACGTGATGCTGCCGCTGGAGCTTGCCGGAAAATCCGATGCGAAGGAGCGCGCGGCGGACTGGCTGGAGCGGGTGGGTCTTGGGCCGCGGCTCACGCATTATCCCCGGCAGCTTTCCGGCGGCGAGCAACAGCGCGTCGCGGTGGCGCGCGCGTTCGCCGCCGACCCGAGTGTGCTGTTTGCGGACGAGCCCACCGGCAACCTAGACTCCGCAACCGGAGAAGAAATCATCTCGCTGATGTTCGAACTGAACCGCGGGGCGCGCACGACGCTGTTGCTGGTCACGCACGATGAAGTCCTCGCGCAACGCTGTGCCCGCCGCATCCGCCTGGCGGCGGGCCGGCTGACGAACGATGAACGGCGCTGATCTCGGCGTAACCGCGGTGGTCAGGCTGGCGATGCGCATGCTCGCGCGCGACTGGCGTGCCGGCGAGCAACGCCTGCTCGCCCTTGCGCTGATCGTGGCGGTCGGCAGCGTGACGACGGTGGCCTTTTTCGCCGACCGGGTCGGACGTTCGCTGACCAGCGAGGCCAGCCAGCTGCTGGGCGCCGACCTGGTCATCGTCTCCGACAAGCCGATCGCCGATCGTTTCGTGCAGACCGCGCAGCGCGCGGGTTTGTCCGCCACCCAAGCCGTGCGTTTTCCGAGCATGACGCAGTTCGCCGGCCGCACCCTGCTCACCGAGGTCAAGGCGATTGCGCCCGGTTATCCGTTGCGCGGCAAGCTGCGCATCCGCTCATCCGAGGCCGGACCGAATTTCGAACCTGGCCGCATTCCGTCGCCGGGCGAAGTCTGGGTCGATGATCGGCTGCGGCGCCGCCTAGACCTGAAGATCGGCAGCCTTGTCGGTCTCGGCGGGCGCGAGTTCACGGTTGCCGCCCTGGTCAGCGAAGAACCGGAATCCAGCGCCGGGTTCATCAACCTTGGCCCGCGGCTGATGATGAATGAAACGGATCTGCCGTCCACCGGCCTGATCCAGTCCGGCAGCCGCGTTTCGTATCGCCTGTTCGTGGCGGGAAGCGTCCCGGCCATCGCATCATTCCGCGACTTCGCCGCGCAAGCGGTCGGCCCCGGGCAGCGGGTCGAGGACATTCGGGACGCGCGTCCGGAAATCAAGTCGGCGCTGGAACGCGCCGAACGCTTCCTCGGCTTGTCCGCGCTCATGACGGTGATCCTGGCCGGCGTAGCGGTGGCGCTTGCCGCGCGCCGCTATCTGCAGCGTCATCTCGATGCCTGCGCCATCATGCGCTGCCTCGGTGCCGGGCAGATGCTGATCCTGGCCCTGCACGTGTTGCAGTTCATGATGATCGGACTGATCGCCGGCGCAGTCGGCTGCGCGGTCGGCTTCGCCTGCCAGTTCGTGCTGGCGATGGTATTGGCGCCCGTGGTGTCGGTGACGTTGCCCGCACCCGGTCTGCGGCCACTGGCGCAAGGCATGGTCGCGGGATTCGTGATGCTGCTCGGATTCGCCCTGCCGCCGCTCATCGCATTGAAGAAGGTTCCGACGTTGCGGGTACTGCGCCGCGATCTCGGCGCGCCGAATCCCACGGGCCTCTCCGCCTATCTTCTCGGCGGAGCTGCCATTGCCGGACTGGTATTGTGGCAGGCGCAGGAACTCAGGCTGGGGCTCTATGTGCTCGGCGGAGTCCTCGGTACGGCGGCAGCGTGCGCTGTGCTCACGCTGCTGGTGCTTCGGCTGTTGTCCTCGCTCGGGCGCAGCGCCGGCTTGAACTGGCGTTTCGGCCTGGCCAACCTGCGCCGCCATCGCGCCGGCAGCATCGTGCAGGTGACGGCGCTGGGGCTCGGGCTGATGGCGTTGATCCTGCTGACACTGGTGCGCGCGGAGTTGCTGGACAACTGGCGCAACAGCCTGCCGGCGGATGCGCCGAATCGCTTCCTGGTGAACATCCAGCCCGATCAGCTACCGGAGATCACGCAGTTCTTCGCCGCCAACGGCGTAGCGCCGCCGCGATTGTTTCCGATGGTGCGCGGGCGCCTGGTGGAAATCAACGGCAAGCCGGTGTCGTCGCGCGACTATGTGGAGGATCGCGCCCGCCGGCTGGTCGATCGCGAATTCAATCTGTCGTGGTCGCAATCGATGCAGCCCGACAATTCGATCGTCGCCGGCCGCTGGTTCGACAGCGGCGATGCCGGCAAAGCGGTGCTGTCGGTCGAGGAAGGCATTGGCAAATCCATAGGCGTGAAGGTCGGAGATAGCGTGACTTACGACATCGCCGGTTCGCGCCTGACGGCGCAGGTCGTGTCGCTGCGCAAAGTGGCGTGGGACACCTTTCGCGTGAATTTCTTCGTCGTCGCCCCGCCGGGCGTGCTGGAAAAATTTCCCGCCAGCTACGTGACCAGCCTGCACCTGCCCGCGTCACGATCGGTGCTGATGGACGACCTGGTGAAACGCTTTCCGAATCTGCTCGTGATCGACGTGGCGGCGATCCTCGCGCAAGTGCAACGCATGATGAACCAGGTGGTCAAGGCGATCGAATTCGTCTTCCTGTTCAGCATCGCGGCAGGCTTGCTGGTGCTGTTCGCCGCGCTGAGCAGCACGCACGACGAACGCGAATTCGACGCCGCGGTCATGCGTACGCTTGGCGCATCGGGCCGCCAGTTGCGCGCAGTCCAGGCCGCCGAGTTTGCCCTGATCGGTGCGCTGGCCGGGCTGCTCGCCGCGATCGGCGCGACGGCAATCGGATATGTATTGGCCGACAAGGTGCTGAACCTGCCTTATACGATCAATCCATGGGTCTGGCTGGCAGGCCTGCTGATCGGTGCTGTCGGTGTCACCGTCGCCGGGCTGCTCGGCACGGCGAAAGTGCTGCGCACGCCGCCGATGCAGGTTTTCAGGGCGAGCGCGTGATATCAGTGCTGAGTGCTGCGTACTGAGTGCTGCGAAAAAGCGGCCAGACGCACCATTGCGGTCTCGCTCGTCGTACCTTGCTCGAGAGATAGCTGCGCTACTCTTCTTCTCAGCACTCAGTACGCAGCACTCATCACCGCCGTTACCGCTTCACCGGCCCCCGGTCGCGCCAGCTCACGTCGCCGCACAACACGCGCATCTCTCCGTCGACCAGGCTGCCGATGGAAACCGTGATGCACTGGTTGGCGCCGGCGATGGAGAGATAGGGCCGGGTCACCTGCACCCTGCCGGGATGCTCGAGCGCGCGGCGGAAATAGAAACGCCGCGACCAGTTGGCGCCCTGTGCGTTTGCCACGGGACTGTAGCGCTGGTCCGCCACCGCCATCTGGCGCGGATTGACCATGTTGTCGCCGATCTGCCGGCCTTCCTTGTCGAGCAGATAGCAACGTTCGGCGCCGGGCAGGTCGAGAAACCCGCTCGCCGCATGCGTCAGCGGGATGCCGGATTCGATCAGGCTGGCGGCGTAGCCGATGGCGTTGATGTAGGGACTGACCTCGCGCCGGTGGAAGGAAACCTCGGGCAGGGTGACCTCGCGGAAATCGATCCAGAGCTGATCGAACAGCGCGCGGCTTCTATCATCGGAAGGCAGGGATTCGGCGGGCATCGCAAAGTAATAGCCTTGCACGAAATCGGCGTCGGCATCCATCGCCATCAGGGCTTCGCCCTCCGTTTCGATGCCTTCCATCAACACCAGCGAACCGGCCTCGTGCAACAGCGAGACCATCACCGGCATCATGCGGCGGATGCGCAGGTTGCTGCCGGCCTGTGTGGTCATCGAACGGTCGAGTTTGACGATGTCGGGTTGCAGGTTCCACACGCGGTCGAAGTTCGAATGGCCGGCGCCGAAATCGTCGAGCGCGATCAGGAACCCCTGTTTGCGGAAAAACTGCACGGCTTCGCCCAGTCGCACCTCGTTCAGCACGCCTTGCTCCAGGATTTCGATCACGACCCGGTGCGCCGGAAAGCCGGTCGCTTCCAGTAATTCGCCGAGGAAATGGCCGTCATGCACGCTCTCCAGGAAAACGGCGGTATTCATGTTCAGAAACAACCACCCGTCCGCCTTGAGTTGCTGGAAATTGTGTACATGGACCGCATTCGCCAGGCGGTCGAGCGTCAGGATGTGCGAGAAATCCCGTCCCATGGCGAGGGCATCGAGCGGCGAGATCGGATGGCCGCTTGGGTCGGTCGGGCGCATCAGGCCCTCGAATCCGACCGTGCGGCTGTGGGCGACGCTGAAAATCGGCTGAAAGTGGCTGCGGACGGTCAGTCCGGCGAGTTTCCCCGTGGTCTGATGGCCTGCCTGCTGCAACAGGCCGCGAATCGATTGCAGGTTTACGCTGGAGGACGGAAGTTCCGGGGGGAGCGATGTATTCATCGGGTTTTGACTGCAAATCCTCTTGTTTTTGGCGGGCAAGGCGCCCGGTTCAGGCCGCCCTTTTGTGCATTGCGGGCCGGCAAAAGCATTATACGGATATTCAATGAATTGCAGCCTTTCCTGTGGTACACTGCGCGACCTTTTTCGCCGCACCGCTTTCCATGACACGCAACGTCCGCAATATCGCGATCATCGCCCACGTCGACCACGGCAAAACCACGCTGGTCGACAAACTCCTGCGCCAGTCGGGCACTTTCGCCGCGCATCAACATATCGCAGAACGGGTCATGGACTCGAATGACCTCGAAAAAGAGCGCGGCATCACGATCCTGGCGAAGAACTGCGCGGTCCAGTACGAGGGCACGCACATTAACATCGTCGATACGCCCGGCCACGCCGATTTCGGCGGCGAAGTGGAGCGCGTGTTGTCGATGGTCGACAGCGTGCTGCTGCTGGTGGATGCGGTGGAAGGGCCGATGCCGCAAACGCGGTTTGTCACGCGCAAGGCACTGGCCCTGGGACTCAAACCCATCGTCGTGGTCAACAAGGTGGATCGTCCCGGTGCCCGCCCCGACTGGGTCGTGAACCAGACTTTCGATCTGTTCGACAAGCTCGGTGCCACTGAGGCACAACTCGATTTTCCCGTCGTGTATGCGTCTGCCCTCAACGGCTACGCGACGATGAACCTGAATGAACCGAGTACGGACCTGCGTCCGCTGTTCGAGGCCATTCTCAAGTACGTACCGGTGCGCGATGCCGATCCCGATGCCCCCCTGCAACTGCAGATCTGCTCGCTCGATTATTCGAGTTTCGTCGGCCGCATCGGCATCGGCCGGGTGGCGCACGGGCGCATCCGCTCCGGTCAGTCGGTCGCGGTCATGCAAGGTCCCGACAGCGAACCGAAGATTGCCAAGGTCAACCAGGTCCTGGTGTTCAAGGGCCTGGAGCGCACGGTAGTCGAGGAGGCCGAGGCCGGCGACATCGTGCTGATCAACGGCATCGAAGAAGTCGGCATTGGCGTCACGCTCAGCGATCCGGCCAACCCGAAAGCATTCCCGCTGCTGAAGGTGGACGAACCCACGCTGACCATGAACTTCCTGGTCAACACCTCGCCACTGGCCGGCCGTGACGGCAAGTACGTTACCAGCCGTCAGATCCGCGAGCGCCTGGAGCGCGAACTTCAATCCAACGTCGCGTTGAAAGTCGAATTCACCGCCGATTCCGACACGTTCGTCGTGTCCGGACGCGGCGAGCTGCACCTGACCATCCTGCTGGAAAACATGCGCCGCGAAGGCTACGAAATGGCCGTCGGCCGTCCGCGCGTGGTGATGAGAACCGTGAACGGCGTCAAGCAGGAGCCCTACGAATTGCTGACTGTCGATGTCGAGGACGGCCATCAGGGCGGGGTCATGGAAGAACTGGGCCGCCGCCGCGGCGACCTGCAGGATATGCAGGCCGACGGCAAGGGGCGCACCCGCCTCGAATACCGCATCCCGGCGCGTGGACTGATCGGCTTCCAGGGCGAATTCCTCAACATTACGCGCGGCACCGGCCTGGCCAGCCATATTTTTGACGACTACGGCCCGGTGAAGGGCGACATGGACGAGCGCCGCAACGGCGTGTTGATTTCCCAGGACGATGGCGAAGCAGTCGCCTATGCCTTGTGGAAGCTGCAGGACCGGGGCCGCATGTTCGTCTCCCCCGGGGAGGCGCTGTATGAAGGCATGGTGATCGGCATCCATTCGCGCGACAACGACCTGGTCGTCAATCCGATCAAGGGCAAGCAGCTCACCAACGTGCGTGCTTCCGGCACCGACGAAGCCGTGCGCCTGGTCCCGCCGATCGAACTGACGCTGGAGAAGGCGGTGGAATTCATCGCCGACGACGAACTCGTCGAGATCACGCCGAAATCGATCCGCGTGCGCAAGCGCTACCTCAAGGAGCATGACCGCAAGCGTGCGTCGCGCGGTGATGCGACGACGGCCGCTGCCTAAATGAAGTAAAGCGGTTTGAAAAAGGCCTTCTTCGGAAGGCCTTTTGTTTTTCTGGTTCTAAAGGCTAGTGTTCACCACAGAGACACAGAGGACACAGAGAAAAAAGTATTCGGGATTCAAGGCCGCTCGTCAGATCTGGTAACAGACGCCTACGATGCCGCCATCAAGGGAATGGTTTTCTCTGTGCCCTCTGTGCCTCTGTGGTGAATTGATTTTCACTCCTTCCGTTATACTTGCCTGATGCTGGAATTCTCCCTCGCACTTGTCGTTACCGCGGCGACGCTCGTCGCGGTCATCATCCTGATCTTCGTCGTTGTCGCCGTGGCGCGCCGCCAGTCGGGCCTGCCCGAAACGCTGGTGCGCGTGCTGGAGGAAAGGCACATGGGGATGATCAGGGACCTCAACGCCGGCCTGAACAGCCTGGGCGATCGCCTCGGCGCGTCGCAGAACGAAATGTTCGAACGCCTGCGCAATACCATCACGCAGGAACTCACGCAGACGCGCAGCACTGTCGGCGCGCTGCAGGTCAAACAGGTCGAGGAACTCTCTGCGACGCGCGAGACGACCACGCTCAAGCTGGCGGAGATGAGTGCGGACCTGCAGGCCAAGCACGACCAGTTGCGCAGCGAAGTGCTGACCCGGATTCTGCAGACGCTGGCGGAACAGAATCGAGCGGAGCAGGAATTGATCCAGACCACGATGCGCAATGCTTCCGCGCAGCTCGCAGCGTCGATGGAACTGCTGACCAAGACCACCGATTCCCGGCTCGAGCAGATCAGCGGGAAAGTCACCGAGCGGCTCGAAGAGGGTTTCAAGAAGACCAACGAGACTTTCGTCAGCGTGATGGCGCGGCTGGCTACCATCGACGAGGCGCAGAAGAAGATCGACGGGCTCACCAGTAACGTCGTGAGCCTGCAGGAGTTGCTCGGCGACAAGCGCTCGCGCGGCGCATTCGGCGAAGTGCAGCTCGAGAACCTGGTGCGCAACATCCTTCCCGAGATGGCCTACGAGTTCCAGTACACCTTCAAATCCAATGCGCGCGCGGACTGCG
>DASWEZ010000068.1:0-7373 GCA_036394495.1 Burkholderiales bacterium | reverse complement strand
GCGCCTGTTCAACCGGGCGGGCGGCGGGGTTTGCGCGGCGCGCGGGCGAACAGCAGGTCATACAGCGGGCGCGGCAACCGGCGCAACGCCCAGCCGACCAGCGCCATCTGCCAGGGCAAGACGCAAAACCGCTTGCGTGCCGCGATCGCATCAGCCATTTTCGATGCCGCCGCCGCGGCGTCCATTAAAAACGGCATGCGGTAAGGATTTTTCGAAGTCAGCGGCGTGGCGACATACCCGGGACAGATCGTCACGACCGATACCCCGCTACCGTGCAATTCGACACGCAGGCTTTCGAGATAGGAGATTGCTGCCGCTTTCGACGCCGAATAGGCAGCCGCACCCGGCAAACCCCGGAATCCCGCTACGCTGGCGATTCCTACCAGCACGCCGCTACGCTGCGTCCTCATCGCTTCGACGAAGGGCTGGAAGGTCAGCATCATTCCAATCAGGTTGACCTTGATCACTTCTTCGAACACCAGGTTGTCCTCGGAGTGGGCTGTGAGCGTACCGGCACTCACGCCGGCATTTGCAATCACGATATCGGGATAACCTGCACAGCCGGTGAAATCCTCCGCGGCACCTGCCAATGCGCGCGCATCCGTGACGTCAACGGCATAGGTGTAGGAGCGAACCGGCAGCGACGCCGCAAGTTGCGTAAGCAGGTCCCCGCGGCGCGCTATCAGACCTAGCGTCGCCCCGCGACGGGCATATTCCAGCGCGAGTGCCCTGCCGATGCCGCTGGACGCACCGGTAATGAAGACTTTCTGTCCCGGCGCCATCATTTCGACTTGCCGGCCGCGCGCGCCTTCTCGATCAAACCGTCCACGATCGGCAACAGCGCTTCCAGGCTGCCCGCCATGCCGCCGCTGGTCACGTACCTGCCATCCACGACAAATGACGGGGTGGCGGTGATGCCGCAAGCCACGGTGGCATCGCGCGCCCGTTGCACCTGCGATCTGATCAAGTCGGAGTCGAGGAGTTGCTCGAGCTTGTCGCGATCGAGGCCGACCCTTTGCGCCCATACGTACAATTCGGAGGAATTGCCGAGATTCAAGCCATCATCGTGCACGGCCCGATAGACCTGCGTATGCAATCTTTCGACTTCGCCGAGTTGTTCGAGGGCGAAATAAACCCGCGTGAGCGGGACCCAGGCCGTGCGCCGCAGGGCCGGCACGCGCCGGAAAGAAATGTCCGGGGGAAGCGTCTTCAACCACGACTGCAACTGCGGTTCCAGACGGTTGCAGGATTCGCAGCCGTAATAAAAAAACTCGATGACTTCTATCTTGCCCGGGGTCGCCACCGGCTGCGGCGCGATGCGAACGTAGTCGACGTCCTCCATCGGTTCCGCTGCCACGGCAACGGACACCGGCGCCAACAAGATCGCTGCGGCCATCAGCACCGCCGAGCAGCACCTTGCGCTAAACCGCTTCACAATCCCGCCGGAAGCGGGTCAGCGTGCACCGACCTGACTCATGTCGATCAGTTCGTTCAAGACCTGCATGAGCCGGTTGTGATCGACATTGCCGTCGGCGCGCACGGACATCGAGGGGCCGGTCAGATAACGGCCGCCGATGATGAGATAGGGCGTACCGGGGATATGATAGTTGCGCGTCATCTGCGTGGCGCGCTGCACTTTGTTGTTCACGCTGAAGGAGTCGAAGACCGCTTCGAATTTCTTGGTATCGACGCCCTGCTCGCCGATCCATTTCAGCAGGACCGCCTGCTCTGTCAGATTCAACTGCTGCTGGTGGATCGCGTAGTACACCTTGTCATGCAGCTTTTCGAGCAACCCCATTTCTTCGAGCGTGTAATAGATCTTGGCAAGGGGAATCATCCGCTCATTGAAAATTGCGGGGACGTAGCGGAAGTCTGCGTTCTTCGGTTTGTTCTTCAGCCAGGTTTTCAGGTTCGGCTCGAATTCATAGCAATGCGGACAGGCGTAGTTGAAAAACTCCAGCACCTCCACGCCCTTCACGGTAGCCGGCTGGGGCTGCGGAGGATCGATCAGCTTGTATTCCTTGTCCAGCACAGGCTTGGCTGCAGCGGCCGACGCGAGTACGAATCCCAGAATCGTCAGTGCCGCAATCAATGTAGGACGTAGTTGTCTCATGGCCATTTCCGTATCGTTGTCAGTCTTCGAAACTATTCGCGAACCTTGATCAGATTCGCTTCCAGCTTGTTTTCCTTCAGGGCAGCGCGCGACTTGCTTAGTTCATCCTGGTTCGAGAACGGGCCGACTCTCACGCGGTGCCACACATGGCCGTCCGGCAACGTTGCGGTCTGGATCTGCGCTTCGATCCCGGCAAGCGCCAGGCGCGCCTTGAGATTGTCCGCATCGGAAGGACTCTGGAAGGCCGCCACCTGCAGGAAATAAACCTCCTTGGCTGCCGCAGGCGAGGCCCTCTTGAATTCCTTGTCGGTTACCGCTTCTTCGGTGCCTGGCAGGATCTTGTAGAAGTCGAAGCGCGGTTTGCCTTCGCCGTTCTTGGCGCGCTTTTCGCCCGCGGCAGCCGGTCTTGATGCTTCTTCCGGCGTCACCTTCTGCGTATCCGCTGGCTTCTCCGCGGATTTCTCTACGGCTTTCTGCTTCTGGAAAAAGGGATTGGCACCCTTGTTGACATACAGCGCGACGCCAAGCGCAATGCAAAGGCCGACCAGCAACCCGATCAGGATGCCGACCCACATCGGACTGCCGCGTCCGCCGGCGGCGGCAGTTCCGCTGTTCTTGTAGTCGCGGCTCATGACGGAAGTTTACCTCACATCCTGTCGGGAGCGCCGACGCCAAGGATGTCGAGTCCATTGCGCAACACCTGACGAACGGAGGCCGCCAGCGCCAGACGCGCCAGCTTGATGCGATCGTCCTCGACCAGAAGACGCGTGGAGTTGTAGTAGCTGTGGAAAGCACCCGAGATGTCCTTGAGATAGAACGCCAGCAGGTGCGGCGCGAGTTCGCGCGCAGCGCCTTCGATCTGTTCCGGATAGTCCAGCAGTTTCTGCAAAATCTGCAGTTCCTGCTCTTCAACGAGCGGCGTCAGGTCGGCGTTGACCAGCTCTGCCGGATTTCCGCCCCATTGCTCCATGACAGAGCACACCCGTGCGTGCGCGTACTGGATGTAATACACCGGATTGTCGTTGCTCTGCGATTTTGCCAGGTCGAGATCGAAGTCCAGGTGCTGGTCGCTCTTGCGCAGCACATAGAAAAAACGCGCCGCATCGTTGCCGACTTCATTGCGCAATTCGCGCAATGTCACGAATTCGCCGGCGCGGGTGGACATCGATGCTTTCTTGCCGTCGCGATAAAGCACGGCGAACTGCACCAGCGCGATCGTGAGCCTGTGAGGATCCAGGCCGAGCGCCTGCAGCGCGCCCTTGACGCGCGTAATGTAGCCGTGATGATCCGCGCCCCAGACATTGATCACGCGGTCGAAGCCGCGCTCGTATTTGTTCAGGTGATACGCAATATCGGACGCGAAATAAGTGTACTGCCCGTTTTCCCGTTGCACGACCCGGTCTTTCTCATCGCCGAATTCGGTCGAACGAAACCACCGCGCCCCCTCTTTGCGGAAGAGATGGCCGCTATTCTCCAGCTTTTCGATGACGCGCCCGACAAGCCCGGAATCGAACAGCGATTTCTCCGAGAACCATGAGTCGAAGGTGACGCCGAATTCGAGAAGATCGTTGCGGCAGTCGCCGAGCTGTTCGTTGAGTACGAAGTCGTGCAGGCTGGCGTAGTCCGCTCCCAGCAGCCGCTTGGCGTTCACGATCAATCCATCGAGATGCGCCTCCGGATCGGCTTCGATCGACGGCACGCCGCCCAATACGCTTTCTGCGGAATGCACATAGCGCGTTTTTTGCGCCGCCTGGAGTTGGCGCGCCATGTCGCGCACATAGTCTCCCTGATAGGCATTCGGCGGAAATGTCAGTCTCGTGCCGGCGATTTCCAGATACCGCAGCCACACCGACAACGCCAGAATATCCATCTGCCGGCCGGCATCGTTGACGTAGTACTCGCGGGACACGACATAGCCCGCGGCTTCGAGCAGGCTGGAAAGGCTCGCCCCGTAGGCGGCACCCCTTCCATGCCCGACATGCAACGGCCCGGTCGGGTTGGCTGAAACGAACTCGACCTGCACCTTGCGTCCGTGTCCCAGATTGACGCGTCCGAAAGCACGTTCGTTTTCCAGCACCGCGTGCACGACGCGTTGTTTTGCAGCGGGCTTTAAATACAGATTGACGAATCCGGCGCCCGCAACCTCGGCCTTGTCGAGATAGGGGGAGGCGGGCAACGCCGCCGCGAGTGCCTGCGCTATTTCCCGCGGATTGCGTTTCATGGGCTTGGCGAGTTGCATCGCCAGGCTGGATGCGTAGTCGCCATGCTGCAGGGACTTGGGGCGTTCGAGCACGATGGGAACGGCGCCGGCACCCGGTGCGACAACCTGGAGGGCGGCGTGCAGCAAATCGGTAAGGTGGGAACGCAGGTCGGACGGGGTATTGCTCATTACGCGCTACGTCGGATAAAAGCGGCGATTATACCGGCTCGGTCATGCACGACTGTCACAGTTCTATCGGATCGACATCGAGGGACCAACGCACCCGGGCGGCCTTCCTTTCAACCAGCACGGGGCGCCATTCGGACAGAAAGCGCTGCAATTCCGCGCGCGACGCGGATTGCGCCAGCAGATGGCCGCGATGATGGCCCGCTATTTTCGAAATGGTTGCCGGCACCGGATCGTAGAGCGTGACCGCATCATGCCCCAGGGCAGCGTGGCTCGCGGCAAAGCCGAGAAAATCCATCAGCGTCGATTCGCTCTGGGATTCGGCGCGCAGGAGCGCCTGGTACACAAAGGGCGGAAAAACGGCGCGTCGGCGCTCGTCGAGCAACTCTTCCGCAAAGCTGCGGTAATCCTGGCGCACCAGCGCCTGATACAGCGGATGCTCCGGAAATTGCGTCTGCACGAGCACCTCGCCCGGCAGGTCGGCGCGACCGGCCCGGCCCGCGACCTGCATGAGTTGCTGGAACAATCTTTCGCTGGCGCGAAAATCGGCCGAGAACAATGCGCCGTCCGGATTGACGACGACGACGAGCGTCAGTTTGGGGAAGTCATGCCCCTTCGCGAGCATCTGTGTCCCGACCAGGATGTCCACGCGTTCCCGGCGAATATCGTCCTGCATGGTGTGCCACGCATGCTTGCGGCGGGTACTGTCGCGGTCGATGCGCAGGATGCGTGCGTCCGGAAAACGCTCCCCCAGCAATTGCTCGAGGCGCTGCGTGCCCTGGCCCAGGCCTTTCAGATCCTGGTTGCCGCAGGACGGGCATGCGCGCGGCAGCGGCTCCTGGTGTCCGCAGTAGTGGCAGCGCAAAACGGCATCGCGAAGGTGCCAGACCAGACGCGCGCTGCAACGGCTGCATCCGGCATTCCAGCCGCAGGCATTGCAAACCAACACTGGAGCGAAGCCCCGTCTATTCAGGAATACCAGGCCTTGCTCGCCGCGGGCGTGGACGGCACCGATCGCCTGCAATACCTGATCGGAGAGGCTCTGCGCCTTCGCCATGCCGCGAATGTCGACCAGTTTGATCGACGCTCTGGCCGCAACCGGACGCCGGCTCAGGTGCAAATGGCCAAAGCGCTTGCTGCGCGCGTTGTGATAAGTCTCGAGGGACGGCGTGGCCGAGCCGAGGACGACGGGCACCTGCCGCTGGCGCGCATAAAAGATTGCCAGATCGCGCGCCGAATAGCGCAAACCATCCTGTTGTTTGAATGATGCGTCCTGCTCTTCGTCGACGATGATCAGACCGAGTTGCGGCAGGGGCGTGAAGATCGACAAGCGGGTGCCGATCACGACCTGAGCCAGGCCGGAGCGTGCGGCAAGCCAGTTCGCGCAGCGCTCGCCTTCCGCCAGATTGCTATGCAGGCTCACAAGTTGCAGATCGGGAAAGCGGCCGCGGAATCGTTCTTCGAGTTGCGGCGTGAGATTGATTTCTGGAACCATCAGCAGCGTCTGCAAGCCGCGACCGGCGACCTGCTCGATCAATCTGAAGTAGACCTCCGTTTTGCCGCTGCCGGTGATGCCTTCCAGCAACCATGGCGAATAAGCGCCCAACCCGGCGAATATCGAGTCGACCGCGGCGCGCTGTTCGTCTGTGAGTTCATGCTGCGCATTCGTCGTGAAATCGGGATTGCCATGGGGAATGGCATCGGCATGCTTTTCCACCCAACCCGCCTGTACCCATGACTCCGCCAACGCCGCGGCGCTTGCGGACACGGCGCGCAGATCCCCACGGCGCAACACGGACGCCGAACGCAGGGCTTCGAGCAGCCAGCGCTTGATCGTCGCCCGCGCCGGGAAATAGTCCGGGCTCAAGTCCCTGCCCGCATTTGTGAGCACATACTGCCACTGCGGTTTGGGACCAACGTAGCGAACACGCCTCAATGCAGCGGGCAAAGCGACGAAGGCGGCCTGTCCGATCGGGCATTGGTAGTACTCGCTGGAAAATCGAATCAGGGCGAGCGTGTCGTCCGGCAGGGGCTCCACCGGCAACATGCTTTCGACATTGCGAAGACGATTGTCGGCGATCTGCGAGCGTTCTGCGACCTCGAGAACCAGGCCGACCTGACGCCGCTTGCCGAAGGGCACGACCACGAGTTGCCCCGGCTGCGGCGGCTGTCCCGTCGTTCGGTAGTCGAACAACGAATTTACCGGGCAATCGAGCGCAACTCTTGCGATGGCCATAATTTGTTGGCGGACCACCCGCGAGAAGGAGGTGGAATCCGGAGGCGGTTCTCTAACTGACTTTCAGAAAAGGGCTTTTTTGGGACGCGAAGCGACTGTGGATAATTCTGTTGATGAAACCATCCTGCTGCTCTCTGGGAAATCGGTCTGAAACCCAGAAGGGGCGCGGGGTTGAGCGTGTCAACATGAATTAAATTAATATTTTCAATATGTTATACGGGACCAGCCCGCAAAGGCCCGTGGATGCTGCATCTGGGCCATTCATGGTCGCGAATTGTGCATAAACACTGGGGGTTCGAGCGGCCGCGACATCCTGCCACTCAATGAAATTGCGGACTTTCCGAGTGTACCGCGTCCACCAGCGCCGCTACGTTCTCGGGCGGGGTGAACTGGGAAATGCCGTGGCCGAGATTGAAAACGTGGCCACCTCCGTATCCGTAGCCGGCCAGTATCTTGGCCGCCTCCCGGCGTATGACTTCAGGCGGCGCCAGCAGCACGGCCGGGTCGAGATTGCCCTGTAGCGCGACGCGATCACCGACTCGGGCGCGCGCCTGTCCGATATCGACGGTCCAGTCGAGCCCCAACGCATCGGCTCCGCATTGCGCGAGGCTCTCCAGCCACAAGCCTCCGCCCTTGGT
>DASWEZ010000067.1:0-12916 GCA_036394495.1 Burkholderiales bacterium | reverse complement strand
GGCATCCATTGCACAGCCGCCGGCAGCCTCCTATAGTGGGCAGGTGATGATCGCCGGTTCGGGCTCGACCCGGAGCCGGAAGTCGTCCGGACGACCACCGACAAAATATCCAAAATCACGTGGAGGAGACATGAAACAACGCATGGCAATAGCAACGCTGTCCGCGCTGGCAGTGGGGATTGCGTTCGCGGTACCCGCCGCTGCGGGCGAAGTCGAAGTGCTGCACTGGTGGACTTCCGGCGGTGAAGCCAAATCCGTCGGCGAGCTCAAGAAAATCCTCGAGAGCAAGGGCGACAAATGGAAGGATTTCGCGGTGGCCGGCGGTGCCGGTGAAACCGCGATGACGGTGCTCAAGTCGCGCGTGGTGTCGGGACAACCGCCCACCGCGGCGCAGGTCAAGGGCCCGGGCATCCAGGAATGGGCGAGCGAGGGCGTGCTGGCGAATCTCGACGACGTTGCCGCGGCCGGCAAGTGGGACTCACTGCTGCCGCCGGTAGTCAGTAACATCATGAAGTATCAGGGCCACTATGTCGCCGTGCCGGTCAACGTGCATCGCGTGAACTGGATGTGGGCCAATCCGGAAGTATTCAAGAAAGCCGGCGCCAAGATCCCGACGACCTGGGAGGAATTCGAGGTCGCCGCCGACAAGATCCAGAAAGCGGGTTTCATTGCGCTCGCCCACGGCGGTCAGCCCTGGCAGGACTCCACGGTGTTCGAGGCGGTGGCGCTCGGCACCGGCGGCGCAGACTGGTACAAAAAAGCCTTCGTGGAACTCGACCAGAAGGCGCTGAACAGCCCGCAGATGGAAAAATCCTTCGCCACCCTGCGCACCGTCCAGAAATATATCGACAAGGACGCCGCCAACCGCGACTGGAATCTTGCCACTGCGATGGTCATCAACGGCAAGGCCGCGATGCAGTTCATGGGCGACTGGGCCAAGGGCGAATTCACCGCCGCCGGCAAGAAACCGGGCAAGGACTACATCTGCGCGCCGATCCCGGGCAACGCGGGCACCTACACCTTCAACATCGACAGCTTCATCATGTTCCAGCAGAAGGATCCGTCGGCGAAGACGGCCCAGGCCCACCTCGCCGCCGCAATCATGGAGCCCCAGTTCCAGGAAATATTTAACCTGAACAAGGGCTCGATTCCGGTTCGCCTCGGTATGAACCTGGACAAGTTCGATGAATGCGCCAAGACCTCGGCGAAGGACTTTGTCGCTACGTCCAAGAGCGGCAAGCTGGTGCCGAGCTGGGCGCACGAAATGGCAATGCCGCCCGCCAACAAGGGCGCCATGTTCGACGTGGTCACAAGTTTCATGAATACCCCGGGCATGACGCCGAAGGCTGCCGCGGAAAAGATGGCTGCGGCCGGCGCCAAGAAGTAATAAGCAGTCGTGATGTGACAGCGGCGGGAACGGCACCAGCCGTCCCCGCGTGTTGCGATCCTTCCTCTAAGGTGCGCGTGAATTCTTCCCGAGCCGATGCCGCGCTAGCCCCGCCCCCGGGCAAAAAGCTGCGCGACCATATCGAGACCGCGTTGCCGAAGGTCGTGCTCGGGCCGACCCTGGCGTGCGCCCTGGTCTTCGTCTACGGCTTCATCCTGTGGACGGCCTGGCTGTCCTTCACCGAATCCCGCCTGCTGCCCCGCTACGATCTGGTCGGATTCGTGCAATACGTCGCGTTGTTCGAGAACGACCGCTGGTGGACCGCGCTGAGGAACCTGGGGATCTTCGGCTCGCTGTTCATCGTCATCTGCCTCGTCACCGGATTGCTGCTCGCCATCCTGCTCGACCAGCGCATCCGCGCCGAAGGGTTTCTGCGCGCCGTTTATCTCTATCCGATGGCCTTGTCCTTCATCGTCACGGGAACGGCGTGGCGCTGGATACTGAATCCGGGACTCGGCATCGAGCATCTCGTGCGCCAGCTCGGTTTCGAGAATTTCACGTTCGACTGGATCGTGACGCCGGGCATGTCCATTTATACCGTGGTCATCGCCGGCGCCTGGCAGTCCAGCGGCTTCGTCATGGCCTTGTTCCTGGCCGGCTTGCGCGGCGTCGACGACTCCATCATCAAGGCCGCCCAGGTCGACGGGGCGGGACCGGTGCGCATCTACACGCGCATCATCATCCCGTCGCTACGGCCAGTGTTCTTCAGCGCGCTGATCATCCTCGCCCACATCGCCATCAAGAGTTTCGACCTGGTGATGGCGCTGACCGGCGGCGGCCCCGGGTTTTCCTCCGACCTGCCGGCGACGTTCATGTACGTGTTCGCCTTCAACCGCAACCAGATCGGGCTCGGTGCGGCGAGCGCCATGATGATGCTGCTGACGGTGGTCGCGATCATCGTGCCGATGATGTACTCGGAAACGCGCAGGCAGAACCGTGGTTGAAGTCCAGCGCACCGAAACGGCCGGAACCCGGGTGATCGGACGGGTCGTGCTGTACGCGCTGCTGATCCTGTTCGCGCTCTACTACCTGATGCCGCTGTTCGTGATGCTGACGACGTCGCTGAAGACGCTGGACGACATCCGAGGCGGCAATCTCATTTCGCTGCCCGAGCAGATTTCGTTCGATGCCTGGATCAAGGCCTGGTCGAGCGCATGCACCGGGGTCAATTGCGGGGGCTTAAGCGGCAATTTCTGGAATTCCGTCAGCTTCGTGCTTCCTGCAGTGGCCATTTCGACGCTGATTGGCGCACTCAACGGCTATGTGCTGACGATGTGGCGTTTTCGCGGCAGCGATGCCTTGTTCACGCTGTTGTTGATCGGCTGCTTTATCCCGTTCCAGGTGGTGTTGCTGCCGATGGCGCAGACGCTGGGCTGGCTCGGCATCGCCAATTCGACCACCGGGCTGATCTTCGTGCACGTGGTCTACGGCCTGGCTTTCACGACGCTGTTCTTCCGCAATTTCTATGTCGCGATTCCGGAAGAAATGGTGAAGGCCGCGCGCATCGACGGCGCCGGCTTCTTCCGCATCTTCTGGCGCATCATCCTGCCGCTGTCGCCGCCCATCCTGGTGGTCTGCGTCATATGGCAGTTCACGCAGATCTGGAACGACTTCCTGTTCGGCGTGGTGTTTTCCTCCGGCGAGCGGCAACCGATCACGGTCGCGCTGAACAACCTGGTCAATACATCGACCGGCGTCAAGGAATACAACGTCGACATGGCGGCCGCCATCATCGCCGGACTGCCGACCCTGTTCGTCTACATCGTCGCCGGAAAATATTTCGTCCGCGGGCTCACGGCGGGTTCGGTGAAGGGCTGAAAGGAGACAACGTGTCATCCCTGACCATCAGAAACGTGCGCAAGGTGTTCGGAGCCGTCGAAGTCCTCAAGGACATTGCGCTGCAGATCGACGCAGGCGAGTTCCTGATCCTGGTCGGACCGTCCGGATGCGGCAAGTCGACCCTGCTCAATATCCTGGCCGGCCTGGATACCGCCACTTCGGGAGAAATCCTGATCGGCGACAAGGCGGTCAACAACCTGAGTCCGAAGGACCGCGACATCGCGATGGTGTTCCAGTCCTACGCGCTGTATCCGAACATGACAGTCCGGCAGAACATTTCCTTCGGCCTGGAAATGCGGAGGGTTCCGAAGCAGGAGCAGGGCGAAATCGTCGACCGCGTGGCAAAGATCCTGCAGATGGGCCATCTGCTCGACCGCAAGCCCGCACAACTATCCGGCGGCCAGCGCCAGCGCGTTGCGATGGGGCGGGCGATCGCGCGCGATCCGCAGTTGTTCCTGTTCGACGAACCGCTGTCGAACCTCGACGCCAAGCTGCGCGTCGAGATGCGCACCGAGATCAAGCTGCTGCACGACCGGCTCAAGGCGACCATCGTCTACGTCACGCATGACCAGATCGAGGCGATGACTTTGGGCAGCAAGATCGCGGTGATGCAGGGCGGCGAGATCCGCCAGTTCGGTTCGCCGCAGGAAATCTACGACCGGCCGGCGGACCTGTTCGTGGCCGGCTTCATCGGTTCGCCTTCGATGAATTTCATCAAGGCGCTGGCGGTGGAAGAGGCGGGTGGCGTCGGGTTGCAGTTGCAGACCTCGGCCGAGACTTTCGTGCTGCCCCTGCGCGAGGCCGGCGAAGCCCTGCGTCCCTGGCTCGGAAAGACACTGATCCTGGGTGTCCGGCCGGAGCAGATTTCGGATGCCGGCACCGTCCAGCGTACCGCGCGCAACGCCTATGCCCGCAAGTTCAGAATCGAACTCGTCGAACCCACGGGACCGGACACGCTGCTGTTCGTGCGCATCAACGCAGAGACGATCTGCTGCAGGGTCAGGCCGGAACAGGCCTGTGCGGCAGGCGAATCGATGGAACTGGCGTTCGACCTTTCCAAGGCGGTGTTCTTCGACCCCGATAGCGGGAAACGCATCGGCTAGCTTCCGGCGTCCGCATCATCGCGCCGCGGATCGCGGTACCGGATCTTGAGCGCGATGATGGCCAGCGACAGCACCAAGGTAATCGAGTTCGACAGGATCAGGGGCAGGGACCGCAGAAAGATGCCGTAGATCAGCCAGAGCACGAGGCCGGTGGTGAACAGGGAAATCATCCTTGCCGAAATGTCCTTGCCGGACTTGGTCCGGTAGATTTTCCACACCTGCGGGATGAATGCCGTCGTGGTCAGCAATCCGGCCACCAGGCCGATGCTGTCTATCAATCCGTTCATGGTTTTATTTTGTGTCCTGAAAAAGCGTGGCGAGCCCGCGCAGCGCGGGAGTCTCGGCGAGGATGACGTAAGTCGGTACAGCCGAGACATAGCGGGAGAACCTTCCCTTTGTTTCGAAGCGGGAGCGAAACGGCGAGCGCGCGAAATAGTCCCCCAGCCTGGGCACGATACCGCCGCCGATATAACAGCCCGCGCGCGCGCCCAACGTGACCACCAGGTTGGCGGCCGCGGTGCCGAGGATTGCGCAGAACATTTCCACCGCCTCCATGCACTGCGCGTCGGTTTCGGCCAGCGCTGCGGAAGTGATTTTGTCCGGGCCCAAGGCCCGCGGCGTCACGCCGTCGAGCGCGCACAACGCCTGATAGAGATTTTCCAGCCCCATGCCGCTGACCACGCGTTCGGTGGAAACATGATCGAATCTGCCGAGCAGCCATCCGAGCACGCCGAGCTCGCGCTTGTTCATCGGACTGAATGCCGCATGACCACCCTCGCCCTGCAAGGCGACAACGCGTCCGCCCGCGTGAATCAATCCGGAGACGCCGAGTCCGGTGGCCGGTCCGATGACGGCGACAGGCGTGCCGGCGACGGCCATGCCGCCCCCGACAGCCTGCAATTCGTCGGGACGCAGCGTGGGCACAGCCAGCGCCAGTGCCGTGAAATCATTGACGACCTGCAGGCGGTCCAGGCCGAGGGCGCTGCGCGTCTGTTCGATCGAGAAGCCCCACGGTCCATTCGTCAGCTTGATGAAATCGCCGATGGGCTCGACAGCCACGTCGAGCGCTGCCTCTCGAACGAGGGGATTGCCGCGATCCTGCAGATAGCGGCGCACGGCCTGCTCGAGCCCGGCAAAGTCCGCGCAGCGAATCGCCTGCTCTTGCTGTGGTTGCAGCGAACCCGCGGCGACCAGCGCAAGCCGCGCATTGGTGCCGCCGATGTCCATGACCAACCGCATGGCGTCCCGCATGGCTTGTCCTCTACCGCCGCCGCGCAATCCGCGACGATCTATTTTTCAGAGCAGGCATTTCACCGCTTCCGCGACGGCCGCGGCGGTGATGCCGAAGAACTTGAACAGTTCACCCGCGGGCGCCGATTCGCCGAAGCGATCGAGCCCGATCACGGCGCCTTCCAGGCCGACGTATTTGCGCCAGTAATCAGTCACCCCGGCCTCCACCGCAACGCGCCTGATGCCTTTCGGCAGCACCGATTCGCGATAAGTTGCATCCTGGCGGTCGAATACGTTCGTGCTCGGCATCGACACGACCCTGACCGCGACGCCGCCATCGGCCAACAGCTTCTGCGCGCCCATCGCAAGCGAAACTTCAGACCCGGTTGCGATGATGATTGCCTTCGGGTTGGCGACATCGGACAACACATAGCCGCCGCGCGCGATCTGTTCGATGCGCGTGGCATCGCGCACCTGGAAAGGCAAGTTCTGGCGCGAGAACAGCAGGCACGCCGGGCCGTCGCGGCGCTCGATCGCGGCAATCCAGGCCACCGCGGATTCAACCGAATCGCCGGGACGCCAGACATCCATGTGCGGAATCAGGCGCAGGCTAGATGCATGCTCGACCGACTGGTGCGTGGGCCCGTCTTCGCCCAGGCCGATGGAATCGTGAGTGAACACGAACAGGGTGCGGATCTTCATCAGCGCCGCCATGCGCAGCGCGTTGCGCGAATAGTCCGAGAATGTCAGGAAGGTCCCGCCATAGGGAATCAGGCCGCCGTGCAGCGTCAATCCGTTCATGATCGCGGACATGCCGAACTCGCGCACGCCGTAATTGATGTAGTTGCCGCCGCCGGCTTTGCCCACACTTTTCGATCCCGACCACAGCGTCAGATTCGAACCGGCCAGGTCGGCCGAACCGCCGATCAGTTCGGGCAAGCCCGGCGCAAGGGCTTCGATCGTGTTCTGCGACGCCTTGCGGCTGGCAATGGTTTCGGCCTTCTCGTTTACTTTGCCCAGAACTGCGTCTGCGTGCTGGCGCCAGTTCTGCGGCAGTTCACCCGCCATGCGCCGCGTGAACTCCGCAGCTTCCTGCGGGAATGCTTTTGCATACGCCGCAAATCGGGCATTCCACTCGGCTTCACGCGCCGCACCCTTGGCGCGCGCGTCCCATCCCGCGTAAACATCGGCTGGAATTTCGAACGGCGGATGATTCCAGCCGATATTCAGGCGAGTCGCGGCGACTTCCTTTTCACCGAGCGCAGCGCCGTGGCTTTCGTGGCTGCCCGCCTTGTTGGGGGAACCTTTGCCGATGACCGTCTTGCAGCAAATCAGGCTTGGCCGGTCGGTGACTTTCCGGCTTGCCTCAATGGCGGCCTCGACGGCATTCACATCGTGGCCGTCGACACGGGGGACCACATGCCAGCCGTAAGCCTCGAAACGCTTCGGCGTATCGTCGGTAAACCAGCCGTCGACATGGCCGTCGATCGAGATGCCGTTGTCGTCGTAGAACGCCATCAGCTTGCCCAGGCCGAGCGTGCCGGCCAGCGAACACGCTTCGTGCGAGATGCCTTCCATCAGGCAGCCGTCGCCGAGAAAGACATAGGTGTGATGATCGACGATGTCGTGACCAGGACGGTTGAATTGCGCAGCCAGCAGTTTTTCGGCGAGCGCCATGCCCACCGCATTGCTGAGACCCTGGCCAAGCGGGCCGGTGGTGGTCTCCACGCCGGGGGTCATGCCCAGCTCGGGATGCCCGGGCGTCATGGAATGCAGCTGGCGGAAGCGTTTGATCTCCTCCATCGGCAGCGCATAACCGGTCAGGTGCAACAACGCATACAACAGCATGGAACCATGGCCGTTGGACAGCACAAAGCGGTCACGATCTGCCCATTTGGGATTGGCCGGGTTGTGCCGCAGGTGGTGATTCCACAACACCTCGGCGATTTCGGCCATGCCCATGGGCATGCCCGGATGGCCGGAGTTGGCTTTTTGTACTGCATCCATCGCCAGCGCGCGAATGGCGTTGGCAAGATCGATCCTGGTTGCCATGTCTTCCTTTGGAGATACAGAAAAAACCGCCCGGGAGCCCGGGATGAAACACGCCGCTAGTTTAGCCGAGGACGCCCTGGATTATTCATCGGCGCGACGGGGAAGCTTGATGCCGAGCTGCTTCAACTTGCGATACAGGTGGGTGCGTTCCAGGCCTACGCGTTCGGCGACCCGGCTCATGTTTCCGCCTTCGCGACTCAGGTGATATTCGAAATACACGCGCTCGAAGGCGTCGCGCGCCTCGCGCAATTCGCGGTCGAGCGGCAAGGTCTGCGCCGGGCTCGGTAACGGTGCGTCCAGTGTTGCCAGCGCGCTGGATACGTCGGCCACGCCGATTTCTCCGCCCTGCGCCAGTTGCGCGACGGTCTTGACGACGCTTTCCAGTTGCAGCAGATTGCCTGGCCAGTGGTAGTTGCGCAGCGTGTTCAGGGCGGCCGTATTGAAACTGCGCGCCGGCACGTCCTTCGCCTCGATCGCACGCGACAGCACCAGATTGGCGAGTTCGGGAACATCCTCGGCGCGCTTGCGCAGGCCGGGCACGCGCAGGATCACGCCCGACAGCAATGCGTACAGCCTCGGTTCGAACTCGCCTTTCGCCACCCGTTCGGCGAGGTCCACCGAACTGGAGGAAAGTATCCGCGTGTGGTAACGCTCCAGTTTCAGCGTCTGGTTGAGCAGGTTCTTCTGCTGGGCACGCGTCATTTCTCCGACCTCCCGCAAAAACAGAATGCCTTCCGCGGCCTGGCCGACAAGGTTGGTCTCCATCATATCGAGTGCGGAAAAATCTTCCGGTGCCACCCACGGCGTATTCGGCTGATGCAGCAACCGCGCGCACTGCTCCATTCCTGCGCCAGGTTCACCGACGAACAAAGCCGAGGATTTCAAGGTACGTAGCCGTTCGAGTTGCGCGCGCAACAGTTCGACCGCCCTGGATTTGCCGATGGTCGCCGGCACGGCGGGTGCAATGCTCATGAGCGTACCCTGCCGCAGCGCCGTGCCCACCGTGCTCAGCAGCTTCTGCAACGCGATCGGTTTTTCCAGGAACGCGTAAGCGCCGATGCGGGTGGCCTCGACGGCGGTATCGATTGTGCCGTGACCCGACATCATCACCACGGGCATGGTCAGCTGGCCGGTACTGGCCCATTCCTTGAGCAAGGTGATGCCGTCGGTATCGGGCATCCAGATGTCGAGCAATACCAGGTCCGGCCGCAAACGCCCGCGGATCTGGCGCGCTTCGCCGGCGTTTTGCGCGAGCCGCACCTGATGCCCTTCGTCGCGCAGGATCTCGGATAGCAATTCGCGTATCCCGATTTCATCGTCGACGACCAGGATCTGGCTCATCTTGCCGCCTGCCTGTTGATGCGCAATTCGGCAATCCTGGCCGGCGTGGCCGGCAGGATGATCGTCACGCTGGCACCGCCAGACGGATTGTTGGCGACGGTGATTCTGCCGTTGTGTTCCTCCACGATTTTCTTGACGATCGCCAAACCCAGTCCGGTGCCCCTGGACTTCGTGGTGACATAGGGCTCGAATACGCGCCCCATCAACGCTTCCGGAAAACCGGGCCCGTTATCGCGCATGGTAAGTTGCACGCCTGCCTCGATCGCTTCGGTGCGCACGACGATGCACGGTACAGCCACGTCGCAGACCGCCTGCTCCGCATTCTGCAGAAGATTGTGGATGACCTGCCGCAACTTCGCGGTATCTCCGGTCACCAGCGGCAGATTTGCGGCAAGCTCGAGCTGCATGGCCGGGCGCGAGGATTCATACAGCCCCATCACTTCTCGCGTCAGCAGGTTCAGATCGAGCGGCTGCAGGTCCGTCACGGGCGAGCGAGCATACAGGCTGAACGCATCCACCATCGCCTTGAGTGCGGCCACCTGGTTCACGATGGTCTGCGTCGAACTTTGCAGGATTTCCGCTTCCTGGCTGGACAGTTTGTCGGCAAGACGATGTTGCAGGCGTTCCGCCGATAATTGGATCGGCGTCAGCGGATTCTTGATTTCGTGCGCGAGACGTTGCGCCACTTCTCCCCACGCAGCCAGGCGTTGTGCCTGGCGCATGCGGGTGATGTCGTCGAATACCAGCACCATGCCGGTCTGCGCGCCGGCCGAAAGCCTGGACCCGCGCAGCAGCAGCACCTGCTGGCCGGCGGCCCCGGACAATTCCACCTGTGTTTCCCAGGGTTGATCGCGCGCCTTTACCAGCGTTTCCCGTACGGCATTGCCCACCGCAGCCAGCCGCGGTTCACGCTCGGCCCATTCGTCCGGACGAGTGGCAATCAATTCGCCGACGTCGACGCCCAGAATCTGTTCGGCACTCCGATTGGCCGAACGCAGGCGCGATTCGGCATCGAACGACATTACACCTGCCGACAGGTTGCCGAGCACGCTCTCGAGATAAGCCTTCGCGGCGGCAACCTGCTCCTGATTGCGTTGCGCATCGGCCTGGGCGTCGGCGAGTTGCATGGTCATGATGTTGAAAGATTCCGTCAGAAGCCCAAGTTCGTCGTGGGATTTCACCGTGTGGCGCTGGCTGAAATCGCCTTGCGCGACGGCGCGCGTTCCGGCGGCCAATACGCTCAGGGGCGCGGACAACCGTCCGCTGAACAGAATCGCCAGCAACAGCGCGGACAGCAAGGCCAGCAACAAGGACAGCGTGAGCGTCAGCGCATACAACCGTTTCAGGCCGAGCCGCGAAAGCGACAACTCCTGGTAGTCGCGGTAGATCTCCTGCACGGTCTGGGCGTCGCGCGCCAGCGCGGGCGGCACCGGCTGGATCAATTGCAGCAGCAACGTTGCTCCTGTCACATCGTTGACCGGCAGCAATACCCGCAATTGCAGGCCGCCTTCGCCGAGCGCCTCGATGGCGCTGTACGGCTGCTGCATGCGAACCCGTCGAACCACGGATGGCGAAGGCAGTTCCGGAACGAGGCTGGTCGAATCCGCGCTCGAAAAGGCAATCACGGAACCGTCCGTACGCAACAGCGTCGCTTCGTTCACGCCTGCCTGTTCGCGCAGGGTATTCAGCGTCGCGAGCTGGCGCGTTGTCGCCCGCTCCGACAGCACCAGCGTCATCGATTCGGCCTTGCGCCTCAATTCCTTAAGCATGTTGTCCAGGTTAACGCGCCCCAGGCTCAGGCCGCCTTCGAGCGCTTTTTCCACCCGCACGTCGAACCAGGATTCAATGGACCGCGACAGGAATTGCACCGACACGGCGTAGACCAGTGCCCCGGGCAACACCGCGACCAGGGCGAACAACAGCACCAGCCGCAGCGTCAGCTGGGAGCCGAAAACGCGCGCGTTGAGACGCCTGCGCAACAACAGCAGCTGGTAGCCGACCACCAGCATGAGAATCAGGACGACGCCGACACCGAGGGCGAGCAGCAGCGGCAGGTCGCTGGAAAACCATGGCGTATTGGCGCTGGCACCGGACAGCAGGTATAGCATCACCGCGCCGAGCGAGAGGACCAGCGCGATGAGGAACTGCATTCCCCGGCTCAACAGCGAACGCCTGATGATGCGGGCAAGATTCATCGGGTCAACGTCCAGCGGAACCATTCCGAAGCGAGATTCCAGTCGCGCGAAGCCAGCGCGTTGATCTGCAGCGGCTTGGGCAGTTGCGAAGCGTCGAGCCGCATGCGGATTGCCGCCTCGTAAACCTTGCCCTGATCCAGCATGTCGGCGTCGGCCAGGAAACGCGGCCGCAGGCGGCCCATCAGCGCCAATGCATCGTTGAGAGTGTCGAAATTCTGGTGTAGCGCGCCCACCGACAGGCGGTATTGGCGCGTCAGCGCGTTATAGGAAAGCCGGTAGTGCTGCTCGCGTTCGAGTACCGACTTGTTCCACAGGTAGAGCGTGTACCAACGCGGCCGGATCAACTCGAATTCGACCAGGAAATGCAGCGGCAGACCTTTGTTGAGCGCGTCCTCGAGGGTATGCGTCAGCTCGACTTCGAAATTCGCCTCGAGATAGTAGTCGCCACCGTTCTGCGAGATTTCCGCGGATTTGACATGGATGCCTTCGGCCGCAAGCGCCGTGCTATACCACAACAGGCACAGCGCGAGCAGCCGGCGCAAGAGATCAATCCTTCTGGAGGAGGGCGTAATAAAAACCATCGTGGTCGTCGTCCGGGAGCAGCAAACCGTCGCGTCCCGGCATTCCTCCCAGAATGCGCGCGTCGGGATGATGCGCCGCGAAACCGCCTATTGTGTCGCGATCCTCTTCGGCAAAGATCGAACAGGTCACGTAAAGCAATTTACCACCACGGGCGACCACCTTCCACAGCGCTTGCAGCAGCCGCTGCTGCTGCGCGGCAAAACCGGCGATATCCGAGGCTCTCCTGAGCCATTTGATATCCGGATGCCGCCGCACGACGCCGGAAGCGGAGCAGGGCGCATCGACCAGCACGCGATCGAACGGATTGCCATCCCACCAGGTGTCGAGCGCAGCCGCATCCGCAGCCTGCAAGCGGGCATTCAACCCCAGGCGTTCAAGATTCGATCTCACGCGCTGCAACCGCACCGGATCCGCATCGAGCGCAGTCATGTCGGCATTGCCCAGTTCCAGGATATGTGCGGTCTTGCCGCCCGGCGCGGCACAGGCATCCAGCACACGCATGCCGTCTCCGACATCCAGTAGTGCTGCCGCCAGCTGCGCGCCCGCGTCCTGAACCGAAACGGCGCCCTCACCGAATCCGGGCAGACGGTCGACCGGAACGGGTCGCGTCAGCAGAAGCGCGCCGTTGTCGAGTTTGCGGGCATCCAGGCCGGCCTGCTGCAGAATCTGCAAATAGTCCCCCGCGCTGCCGCGACGGATGTTGGTCCGCAGTGTCATCGGCGGATGAAGGTTGCCGATATCCAGAATGCGCTCCGCCTCCGGACCAAAGTCGCGCCTCAGCCTTTCAATCCACCACTTGGCATAGGAAAAACGTCCTTCGTCGAGTGCTGCGGCATTGGCCAGCAGACCTTCGCGCCGGCGTTGATAGTTGCGCAACACCGCGTTGGCAAAGGCCTTGACGTGTTCACCGCCGATTTGCGCCGCGCATTGGACGGCGGAATCGACCACGGCGTAGGGCGCGGCGTCACTGTATTCGAGCTGATAGAGCGCGGTCAGGAGCAGGGTCCGCAGTTCGGGAATCAGGATCGGTTTCGGGGCGAGCTGATCGAGGACCGCGCTGAACTTTCCAAAATGCCGGAGCGTTCCATAGCAGATATCCTGGATGGCGCCGCGTTCGGAAGAGGTGA
>DASWEZ010000066.1:0-39139 GCA_036394495.1 Burkholderiales bacterium | reverse complement strand
CGCCTATGTGCGCAAAGACAAAGCGGCAATCCGTGCGGACCTGGAGCGCATCTACGCCATGTTTCCGCGGCTCGCGGAAAGGCGCAATCAGACTGGTGGTACCCTGTCGGGAGGCGAGCAGCAGATACTCGCGATCGGGCGGGCACTGATGAGCCGACCCAGCCTGTTGTTGCTCGATGAGCCCAGCATGGGACTCGCGCCGCTGATGGTCGAGAAGATTTTCGATACAGTTCGTATGGTGTCGGAGGAAGGCGTCACGGTATTGCTGGTCGAGCAGAACGCGAAGCTGGCGCTGGAAGCGAGCCATCGGGGTTACGTCATGGAAAGCGGCCTGATCACGCTGGCCGACGGTGCACGCGCGCTGCTCGACAATCCGCTCGTCAGAAAGGCCTACCTGGGCGAGTGAAGGCGCCGGCGATACCGGCTTTCGATTTGCGATAACGAGGTCGGACATGCTCACCGGATCGGTTCGAAACAGGCTGTCGGCGCTGGGACACGGTGTCGGAACCTGTTTCCGCGTGCAGTTTGCGGACGGTACGCAATACCAGAACCGGGAAGGCGCACCGGCATTCGTCATCGTCATCAGGCATCCGCGCGCCTACCGGCGCATTCTGCTGTTCGGCCATATCGGGCTCATGGAGGCCTGCTTCGACGGGGATGTCGATATCGACGGCGACCTCGGGGCGGCGTTCAAGACTGCGTTCGACAGCGGATTCGAGCGCCATCCCAATGCACTGATTGGCTTGCGCAACCGCTGGCACGAACTGCGCTTTTCCAATCGCAGCATCGCCCAGGCCAGGGTCAACGCCCGGTTTCACTATGCCATCGGCACGCAGTTCTATCGTTACTGGCTCGACACGCCGCTGATGATGTACACCTGCGGTTACTGGCGGGAAGGCACGGCGAGCGTCGATGAAGCCCAGATCAACAAGGTCGACCACGTCTGCCGCAAGATAAGACTTTCCCCCGGCGAAACCGTCATCGACATCGGCTGCGGTTTTGGCGGATTCATGTTCCATGCCCACGAGCACTATGGCGCGATTCCCCACGGCCTGAACACCACGCCGGAGCAGGTCACGGCGGTCCAGGAAGAAATCCGCCGCCGCGGCCTCGAAGGCAAGATGGAAGTCAGCCTGGCGGATTTCCGCGAGGTCGACAGGCAGTACGACAAAGTGGTTTCGATCGGCGTGCTCGAGCACGCTGGTCGCGACCAGCTTGCGCAGGTCGTAAAGGCGCACGCCGACTTCCTCAAACCCGGCGGCATGGGCATGCTGCATTTCATCGGCCACGTCGGCGTGCGCGATACCGAGTTCTATATCCGCAAGCATGTGTTTCCCGGCGGCTGGATCCCGAGCCTGGCGCAGACGATCGCGGAAATGGAGCGTTGCGGACTGGAGATCGTGGACATCGAGAATCTGCGGCGCCACTATGCGCCGACGCTGGACGCCTGGCTGGAACGCTTCGACCGCAACTGGGAGAATATCCGCGCCCTCGATCCCGCTCGATTCAATGAGAAATTCCGTCGCGTCTGGCGGGTGTATCTCATTTCCTGCGCGGAGATGTTCCGCTCCTCCGCCGGCAGAACGCATTTGTTCCAGATTGTGTTCAGCAAAGGCAACATCACCAGGGACAACTACCCGATGAGCCGCGGCTTCCTCTATCCGCGAGACTAGCCGGTTGACTTCGAAAGCGCAGAAAGCAGACACGTATGCGCAACGCCGCGAGAGGCTGGCGCAGCAGCTGCACGCTTCCACCGGCCAGGTCGCGCTGAAAAAGAAGAGCTCCAACCTGTTCCGCGACCGCGATCGCGCCAGCAAGCCGCGGCTCGACGTGCGCGATTTCAATCATATCCTGAGAGTCGAACCGGCGGCCGAGTGGGCCGATGCCGAGGGCATGACGCCTTACGAGAATCTGGTGCTGGCGACCCTGGCGTGCGGCGCGATGCCGGCGGTGGTGCCGCAACTGAAGACCATCACGTTGGGCGGTGCGGTGGCGGGCGTTGGCATCGAGGCTAGCTCTTTCCGACACGGGTTGGTGCATCAGGGCGTGCTCGAAATGGACATTCTCGCCGGCGACGGTGAGGTTTACCTGTGCACGCCGCACAACGAGCATCAGGATCTATTCTTCGGATTTCCCAATTCCTACGGCACGCTCGGCTATGCGCTGCGGGTGCGCGTCAAGACGATCCCGGTGAAGAAATTCGTGCGCCTCGAGCACTCGCGCTTCGATGACCCGTCGGAGTATTTCCGCGGGCTGCAGGCGCTTTGCGATTCCGCTGCCGATTTCGTCGATGGCGTGGTGTTCGGGCCGCAAGAGCAGTATCTGATCGCGGGTACGTTCGTCGACGACGCGCCTTTCGTCAGCGACTACACATTCGAACACATCTACTATCGATCCATCCGGGAGAAGGCCACGGACTATCTCACCGCACACGATTTTCTGTGGCGCTGGGACACCGACTGGTTCTGGTGTTCGAAGAATTTCGGCGTGCAGAATCCGCTGATCCGCCGGCTCGCAGGCAGGGCGCGCCTGAATTCGCGCACCTATACCGGGATAATGCGCTGGAACAGCCGCTGGAAATTCACGCGACGCGTCGATGCGCTGTTCGGCGTGCGGCGTGAGTCGGTCATCCAGGACGTCGACATTCCGATCACCCGTGCCAGGGAATTCCTGGATTTTTTCCAGCGCGAGGTCGGTGTCCTGCCGATCTGGATCTGCCCGATCCGAAGCCCCGATACCCGGGTGTTTCCGCTCTACCCGTTGAATCCGGCGACGACCTATGTGAATTTCGGATTCTGGGATGTCGTGAAGTCGGAGAAGTCGCAACTTCCCGGGCATTTCAACCGGCTGATAGAACGCAAGGTCGCGGAACTCGGCGGCATCAAGTCTTTGTACTCCGACAGCTACTATTCAAGACAGGAGTTCGACGCGCTGTACGGCGCGCAGGCCTACCGGGAACTGAAATCCCGCTACGATCCGCAGAACCGCCTGCACGACCTGTACGACAAGTGCGTGCTGCGCAAGTGATTCAGCCTGCCTAGTTGTTGAGTGCCTGCAGCGGCGCGGGAATGCGCCCGCCGCGGCTGATGAAACCCTGGCTGGATTCGCGATGCACGGCCATGACTGGCGCGCGGCCCAGCAGCCCGCCGAATTCCACCATGTCGCCGACTTTTTTACCCGGCACGGGAATGATGCGCACGGCCGTGGTCTTGCGGTTGATCATGCCGATCGCCGCTTCGTCGGCGATGATCGCCGCTATCGTCTCCGCCGGCGTATCGCCCGGAATGGCGATCATGTCCAGGCCGACCGAACATACGCAAGTCATGGCTTCCAGCTTGTCAAAGGTGAGTGCGCCCATGCTCGCCGCTTCGATCATGCCGATGTCCTCGGAAACCGGAATGAATGCGCCCGACAATCCCCCAACGTAGCTCGATGCCATCGCCCCACCCTTTTTGACGGCATCGTTCAGCAGCGCCAGCGCAGCCGTAGACCCGTGTGTTCCGACGCGCTCGATCCCCATGGCCTCGAGAATCCGCGCCACCGAATCGCCCACCGCGGGAGTCGGCGCCAGCGACAGGTCGACGATGCCGAAAGGCACGTCGAGTTTTTCCGATGCCGCCCTGCCCACCAGTTCACCCATGCGGGTGATCTTGAACGCCGTGCGCTTGATCGTCGCGGCCAGCGTGCCGAAATCGGTCTGACCGTCCTTTTCGATTGCCCGTAATACGGCGCCCGGCCCGGATACGCCGACATTGATCACGCATTCCGGTTCGCCGATGCCGTGGAAGGCACCGGCCATGAAAGGGTTGTCGTCCACCGCGTTGCAGAACACGACGAGCTTGGCGCAACCCAGGCCGTCCTTGTCTGCGGTCAGGCGGGCCGTCTCGACGATCGTGCGCCCCATCAACGCCACCGCGTCCATGTTGATTCCGGCCTTGGTGGTGCCGATGTTGACCGATGCGCAGACGCGGTCGGTGACGGCGAGGGCTTGCGGAATCGACGCGATCAGCGCGATGTCGCCGCGGGTCATGCCCTTCTGCACGAGGGCGGAGAATCCGCCGATGAAATTGACGCCGATCTGTTTCGCGGCGCGATCCAGGTATTCGGCCATCAGCACATAGGAGTCTGCCGCGGAGCTCTCCGCGACCAGCGCAATCGGCGTCACCGAGATGCGCTTGTTGATGACCGGTATGCCGTACTCGGAGGCAATTTCCTCGCCGGCACGCACCAGGTTTTCGGCGAGCCGGCAGATCTTGTCGTAGGCTTTCGTCGCCGCCGCGGCGAGATCGGGATGGCTGCAGTCGCGCAGGCTGATGCCCATGGTGATGGTGCGGATGTCGAGATTCTCCATCTGCACCATGCGGATGGTTTCGACGATCTCCTGGGGGGAGTAGCGGCTGACGCTCATGCCTGGAGCCGTCAGATGCGGTGCATGAACTTGAATACGTCTTCGTGCTGGGCGTCGATCCTCAATCCCATCTCCTCGCCTTTGGCGTTGAGCCTGGATTTCAGTTCGCCGAAGGGGACGCCGGCCTGTTCGACGTCGACCATCATGATCATCACGAAGAATTCGTCCATCACGGACTGCGAGATGTCGAGGATGTTGGCACCGGCGTCGGCCAGCACCGCAGAAACGTTCGCGATGATGCCGACACGGTCCTTGCCGATGACGGTGACGATGATACGGTGGGAATTCCTGGACATGGCTGCGGGATCGCCGCTGAAGTTCGGTACTGCGCTAGCGGCTACTTCAGGCGCGGCGTTCCGGCCGTTGCTCCTGCCAGACATCGTTTTGTTCCGGCTTGCGGGTTGCCGGCGACAGGCTGTGATTCGTCTTGACGGCGCGCAACAGCCTTGCCAGGAACGGCAGTTCTTCCATGACTTCGCGCCGCAAGCCGCTGCGGTTGCCGCGATCGTCGATGATCAGCTTGTCGAGCAACTGCTCGCATTCCGGCTAGAACCACAGCGGTTTGATCTGCTCGCAGAGCCGCGGCATCTCTTCGAGCGCGGCCTGCACCGGGATTTTATTTGGCGGCGGGGAGGCCCGGTCATCGTCAAAACGCAACACCGGATAAATGGCATCCGGCTTCAGGACGGTTTCCGAAATCTCCGGCCGGTGTATGCGCTGCGGCGGGGGCGGGGCGACCGGCGCCTTGCGCGAAGCGCAAAGTTCGAGATCGGTGATGCGCCTTTCAAGGTCTTCGATTATGCGCAGGCAGTACTCGAGTGAAGCCGCCATCCGGATACTCCAACAGTGGTGTTTAGGCGCCAATGAGGCTTTTTCACGACACTCGCGGGACGACTGCGATGTCGACCGGATATTGCCGCAAAAGCCGCGGCTGCGCCAGTGGCGTCGCGCCCTAAACCCAGTCGCGCGCGGTCAGGAAATCGGTGTAAAGCCTTGCCTCCGGCGTGCCGGGCTCGGGTTTCCAGTCGTAGCGCCACTTCACCACCGGCGGCAGCGACATGAGGATGGATTCTGTGCGTCCGCCGGACTGCAGGCCGAACAGCGTGCCGCGATCGTAGACCAGGTTGAATTCGACATAACGGCCGCGCCGGTAGGCCTGGAAATCGCGCTCGGACTCGCCGAAAGGCAGGTCCCTGCGGCGTTCCACGATCGGGACGTAGGCGTCGACCAGGTGGTCGCCCACGCTGCGTACCAGCCCGAAGCAGGTATCGAAGTCGGGCTCCGACAAGTCATCGAAGAAAATGCCGCCGATGCCGCGCGGCTCTTTGCGATGCTTGAGGTAGAAATACTCGTCGCACCATTTCTTGAACCGGCCATGCGCCTCCGGTCCGAACGGATCCAGGGCCTCGCGACAGGTTCGGTGGAAGTGCACGGCGTCCTCCTCGAAACCGTAATAAGGCGTCAGGTCCATTCCGCCGCCGAACCATGATACCGGCGCCTCCCCGGGTGACTCCGCCACGAAGAAACGCACGTTCATGTGCACTGTGGGCACGTAAGGATTGCGCGGATGCAGGACCAGCGATACGCCCATGGCCTGGAACGACCGACCGGCGAGTTCGGGTCGTGCCGCCGTGGCCGATGCCGGCAGCGCGATGCCGGTTACGTGGGAGAAATTGACGCCGCCGCGCTCGAAGAGGTTGCCGTCTTCGATCAGGCAGCTGATTCCACCACCGCCTTCCGGACGGGTCCACGCGTCCCGGCGAAACTTGTTGCCGTCCAGCGCTTCCAGCCGGTCGACGATCCAATCCTGCAGGCCCGCCAGATAATCCTTGACCAGCCCGATATCCATTGACGTTAAAGCGTGCTCTTCTTTGCGCCGATGGCGCGAAAACCGATGTCGCGGCGCATCTGGCTTCCGGCGAAGTGGATGCCCTCGGCGACTTCGTAGGCCCGGCGTTGTGCGACGCGCACGGTATCGCCGAGGGCGGTCACACACAAAACGCGCCCGCCGCTGGTCAGCACTTTGTCGTTCTGGACAGAGGTGCCGGCGTGAAAGACGTGAAAATCCTCGCCATTGCGCGGCAACCCGGTGATCTCGTCGCCTTTGCGCGGGTCGTCAGGATAGCCGGCGGCCGCCATGACGGCACCGAGGGCAACGCGGCGATCCCATTCCGCTTCGATCGCATGGAGTTTGCCGTCGACGGCGTGTTCGATCAGGGTGAACAAATCGCTTTTCAGCCGCATCATGATCGGCTGGGTCTCCGGGTCGCCCATGCGGCAGTTGAATTCCAGCGTCTTCGTTCCGCCATCGGGTTTGATCATCAGGCCGGCGTAGAGGAATCCGGTATAGGGAGTGCCTTCCTTTTCCATGCCGTGAATCACCGGCTGGATCACCTCCCGCATCACACGGGCATGGATGGCCGGCGTCAGCACCGGCGCCGGCGAGTAGGCGCCCATGCCGCCCGTGTTCGGGCCCTTGTCGCCATCCTGCAGTCGCTTGTGATCCTGGCTGGATGCCAACGGCAGCACATGCTTGCCATCGACCATGACGATGAAACTCGCCTCCTCGCCTTCGAGGAATTCCTCGATGACGACGCGCGTGCCCGCCGCCCCCATCTTGTTGTCTACCAGCATCATGTCGATTGCCGCGTGCGCTTCTTCCAGCGTCATCGCCACCACCACACCCTTGCCCGCGGCCAGTCCGTCGGCCTTGATCACGATCGGAGCACCCTGCTTCGCGACATAGTCGTGCGCCCCCTTCGCGTCGGTGAACGTCGCGTAGGCAGCAGTCGGAATGCTGTGTCTGACCATGAAGGCCTTGGCGAAATCTTTCGATGCTTCGAGTTGCGCGGCCGCGCGCGTGGGGCCGAAGATCCGCAGGCCGGCGGCGCGAAACGCATCGACGATGCCGGCAGACAGCGCCGCCTCCGGGCCGACCACGGTCAGCGCGATCGATTCCCTGCGGGCGAAATCGACCAGGTCGGGAATCGCCGTGAGCGCGAGATTGAACAACCCGTCTTCATGCGCAGTACCGGCGTTGCCCGGCGCAACGTAGATACGGCCGATGCGCGGTGACCGCGCCAGCCGCCAAGCCAGGGCGTGCTCGCGACCGCCGCTGCCGACGACGAGTAAGTTCATTGATCAAATCCAAAAGGAATTTCGGCCGCCAAAGCGCCAAGAGCGCCGAGAAGGAAGGGAGGACGACAAAGTGGCGCGACAGTGATCACGGGTGCGGCAACGTGGGGAACTTTCATTCTAGAGAATATTGTCCCTTGTTTGTCTGTCGATCTCGGGTTTTTCTTGGCGCTCTTGGCGCACCCCTCAAGGGGGTATTGAAAAGAGCCTTGGCGGCGCAGAAATTCCTAGTGCCGGAAATGCCGCACGCCGGTCAGGACCATGGCGACGCCGTGCTCGTCGGCGGCGGCGATCACTTCCTCATCGCGCACGCTGCCGCCGGGCTGGATGATGGCGGCCACGCCTGCCTTCGCCACCACATCGACCCCGTCGCGGAACGGAAAGAAGGCATCCGACGCGACCACCGAACCCTTGAGGGACAGGCCGGCATTCTCCGCCTTGATCGACGCGATGCGCGCGCTGTCCACGCGGCTCATCTGTCCCGCGCCCACGCCCAGCGTCATGCCGTCGCCGCAGAATACGATGGCGTTGGACTTGACGAATTTCGCCACCCGCCAGGAAAACAGCAGATCCGCGAGCTGCCGGGTAGACGGCTGCTTCCTCGTCACGATACGCATGTCGGAAATCTGCACGTTCATCGCATCCGGTGTCTGCACCAGCAGGCCGCCGCCGATGCGTTTGCTGTCGTACAGGTTCGCGCCGTTCTCGATCGGCACTTCGAGGACTCGCACATTGGTTTTCCTGGCCAGCGCTGCGGCTGCATCGGCGGTGATGCGCGGCGCAATCAGGACTTCGATGAATTGCTGCGATACCGCTTCGGCCGTTTCCAGGTCGATTTCGCGATTGAACGCGATGATGCCGCCGAACGCGGAAGTCGGGTCGGTTTTGAATGCGCGGCGATACGCTTGCGCAGTACCGGCCGCAATGGCGACGCCGCAGGGGTTGGCGTGCTTGACGATGACGCAGGCCGGCTCCGCGAATGTCTTGACGCATTCCCAGGCTGCATCCGCATCGGCGATGTTGTTGTAGGACAATTCCTTGCCCTGCAATTGCCGGTAGTTGCTGAGCGCGCCCGGCACCGGACGCAGATCGCGATAAAACGCCGCCTGCTGGTGCGGATTTTCGCCGTAGCGCAAATCCTGGACTTTGGCGAGGCTCATGTTGATTTGTTCGGGGAACGCGCTGCCCGCGCCGTTGATGTCGGTGGCGGTCAGATAGTTGCTGATCGCGCCATCGTAAGCAGCCGTGTGCGAAAAGGCCTTCCTTGCCAGGCGATAACGGGTTTCGACGCTGATTGCGCCGTTGGCGGACTTCATTTCGGCAATCAACGCAGCATAATCGGCCGGATCCGTGACGATGGCCACGTGCTGCCAGTTTTTCGCCGCCGCACGCACCATCGTCGGACCGCCGATGTCGATGTTTTCGATGGCCTCTTCCAGCGTACATCCGGGTCTGGATATGGCCTGCACGAATGGATAGAGATTGACGACCACCAGATCGATGGTCGGAATGTCGGCGCGGGCCATGGCCTGCATGTGCTCGGGCAGGTCGCGACGCGCGAGAATGCCGGCGTGGACCTTCGGATGCAGGGTCTTCACCCGGCCGTCGAGCATCTCCGGAAAACCGGTGTAGTCGCCGATCTCGACCACCGGCACATTCGCCTCGCGCAACAGCCTGGCGGTCCCTCCCGTCGACAGGATGTCGATGCCGAATGCGTGCAGGGCGCGGGCGAACTCCGCCGCACCGGTTTTATCGGACAGACTGATCAGGGCTTTGCGCTCGTTCATCTCGCTTGGTTTTATCGTACGCGGTCCAAAAAGTAAACCGCCCGTCGACATCGGGCGGGCGGCGGGAGTCCGGGGCATCGATGCGTTATTTGATGCCGTAGTCCTTCATCTTCTTGCGCAGGGTATTGCGGTTCATGCCCAGCAACTGGGCCGCCTGCGTCTGGTTTCCGGAGACCCGGTGCAGCACGATTTCCAGCAGCGGCTTCTCGACCGAATTCATCACCATGTCGTAGATCGTGCACGGGCGTTCGCCCTCCAGGTCCCGGAAATAGCCATCCATTGCCTTGCGCACGCATCGGGCGATTTCGTTTTCGTTGATCATGCCGCGAGTTCCTCGATATAAGTCAGGCGATCTCCACGGGATGCGAGTCCGGCAAGATAGGTCTCCACGGCGGCGAGTTGCTGTTGCGTGGTTTCCAGTCTGTTCATGGTCTGGCGGAATTCGGGCGCACCGGCAAGCCCCCTGACGTACCAGCCGATATGCTTGCGCGCGACGCGTACGCCACCCTCTTCCCCGTAGAGCGCGTAAAGGTCATGCAAATGCTGTACCAGCACGTCACGGATCTCCGTGATCCGCGGCGCCGGAAGATGAAAGCCGGTCATCAGATAGTGCTGGATCTCGCGAAAGATCCACGGCCGTCCCTGCGCGGCGCGCCCGATCATCAACGCATCGGCTCCGGTGCGGCGCAACACTTCACGGGCTTTTTCCGGTGAATCGATGTCGCCGTTGGCGATGACGGGAATTCCGACTCTCGATTTCACGTCGGCGATGGTGTCGTATTCGACATCGCCGACAAAGGCGCAGGCTCGGGTACGGCCGTGAATCGACAAGGCTTTGATGCCGGCGGACTGCGCGATCTGTGCCACGCGCATGGCGTTGCGGTTCTGCGGATTCCAGCCGGTGCGGATTTTCAACGTCACCGGAATGTCGACGGCCGCTACAACGGCGTCGAGAATCCGGCCGACCAGCGGTTCGTTCTGCAATAGCGCCGACCCGGCGGCGACATTGCAGACCTTTTTGGCCGGGCAGCCCATGTTGATGTCGATGATCTGCGCGCCGCGATCCGCGTTGTAACGTGCTGCATCGGCCATCGTGGCCGGATCGGCCCCCGCAATCTGCACCGAAATGGGATCGACTTCCCCCTCATGATCCGCGCGGCGCCGGGATTTCACCGTATTGCGGAGTTGCGCATTCGACGAAATCATTTCCGATACGGCCATGCCGGCCCCCATTGCCTTGCACAACTGGCGGAATGGCCGATCGGTCACACCCGCCATGGGTGCGACGATCAGATTGTTCCTGAGGACATGCGGACCGATCTGCATTTCGGCGCGGGGCGAAAAAAGCGGACCGCCATTCTAGCGCAAAGGACGCACGATGGAGAACGCTGAAACAGTGTTTGTTGTTCGCTATGCGCCGAAGATCATGCGCTGCATGAAGGCGCGTTTGGCGGGCGGGACGAGTTCGAGCAACGACAACGCGGCTCCGCGCGCAGCCCGCAGCGGCGCAAAATCGTTGGAGAAAATCTTGACCAGCGAATGGGTTAGCGCGATGCCGCGCAGGCGATCCGGACGTCGCACGATCCGATAGCTTGCCAGACACTCGTCGCTTCCCGGATCGGGCGTCGCATTCAGCAGCAAGGTTTCGCCCAGTTCCCAGGCGTCGCGCAAGCCCAGGTTGAATCCCTGGCCGGCTATCGGATGCAGCGCCTGCGCGGCATTGCCGAGCATGACAGCGCGCGGCAAAACCGGATCTGCGGCATAACGCAGTGTCAGCGGAAAGCGGGCACGTGCTTCGATGGCCATGAAGCGTCCGGCGCGATCGCCGAAATGGCGCTGCAGTTTTTCCAGGAAGGCGCCCGCCGTCAGCGCCATCAGCCGATCCGCCGTTTCGGGCGTCGCGGTCCATACCAGCGCATAACGGTTTTCGAACGGCAGCAATGCGATCGGGCCGTCCGGCGTGAAACGCTCGTAAGCCTTGCGTCCATGTGGCTGCGAAGTCTCCACAAGGCCGACCACGGCATCCTGGCCGTATTCTTTCGTTTTGACTGTCGCCCCGGCGCGCAGTCCCGCACCGGCTCCGCCGTCGGCAATGATCAGCAGGCGCGCCGCAACCGAATGCGGGACCTCCTGCCGGCGAAACTCGATCGTGACGCCGTCGGCGGTGGATTCCATGCCGGTGACTTCGGCGCCCGCCATCAACGTGGTGTGCCCCGATGCGAGCATCTTGCCGAAGGCCTGTTGCAATCCGGCATAGCGCACGACATAGCCGAGCGCGGGCAAATTCACATCCTGCGCACTGAGCAGCGTGCGGCCAAAACCGCCGCGCTGTGAAACGTGGATGGATTCTATCGGCGTGACGGGTTCGAGTTGCGACCAGATGCCGAGCCGTTCGAGAATCAGGCGGCTGCCATAGGACATGGCCAGGGTGCGCGCATCGTTGCTGCCGCCCGCGTCGGGGCGCGCTTCGAGCACGAGCACGCCAAGGCCGCTGCCCTGAAGCGCGATTGCCACGGCGGCTCCGACCGGTCCGCCGCCGACAACCACGATGTCGTAAGCGTGCTTGTTCAAGGCAGGGGTCCGGCGGATGCGGCGATGCAAAGGAAACGCATGAGGTGGTGCGCAACTTCAGCCGCGCATCAGCAACTCGATGTCGTCGATGCTCTTCGGGGCGGCTGCGGTGATGATTTCGCAGCCGGATTCGGTCACCAGCGCATCGTCCTCGATGCGCACGCCGATGTTCCAGAATTTTTCCGGAACGCCTTCGGCCGGGCGCACGTAGCAACCCGGCTCGACCGTCAGCACCATGCCCGGCCTGAGGGCAAGCCAGGCGCCGTTGCGCTTGTAGTCGCCGGCATCATGCACATCCATGCCCAGCCAGTGCCCGGTGCGGTGCATGTAAAAGCGCCGATAGTCGCCCGATTCGATCACGTTGTCGGCGCTGCCTTTGCATAATCCGAGGTCCACCATGCCCTGCGCCAGCACCTTCACTGCCGCATCGTGGGGCGCTTCCCACTCGTTGCCGGGTTTCACCTGGGCGATGGCCGCCGCCTGGGCCGACAGCACGAGCTGGTAGACGTCGCGTTGCGCTCCGGAGAATTTGCCGCCGACCGGAAAAGTACGGGTAATGTCCGAAGCGTAGCCGTCGAGTTCGCACCCCGCGTCGATCAGCACGACTTCGCCGTCGTTGAGCACCGCATCGTTTTGCACATAGTGCAGCACGCAGGAGTTCGCTCCGCCTGCCACAATCGAAGTGTAGGCGGGGGACTGTGCGCCCTGCCGCCGGAATTCGTGGATCAGTTCGGCTTCCAGTTCGTACTCGCGCATTCCGGCGCGCGCCGCGCGCATGGCCCGGCGATGCGCCTGCGAAGAGATGCCAGCGGCCCGCCTCATGATAGCGATCTCGTGTTCATCCTTGATGAGCCGCATGTCGTCGAGGAAGCGGCGGATATCGCGAATCTCCCCCGGTGCGCTGACTCCCGACCTGACCTGAGCGCGCACCTTGTTGATCCATCCAATCACCTGCTGGTCCCAGCCCGGGTCCGCGCCGACATCGCAGAACACGGCGGACTGATTGGCGAGCAATTGCGGTAACAACTCGTCGAGCTTTGCAATCGGAAACGTCTCATCGAAACTGAAAACGTCCTGCGCTTTCTCCGGCCCATAGCGAAAGCCGTCCCAGATCTCGCGCTCGACGTCCTTTTCGCGGCAGAACAGGATGCTCTTCCCGTCCTTTCCGGCGAAAAGCACCAGCACCGCTTCGGGTTCCGGAAAACCGGTGAGGTAATGGAAATAACTGTCGAAGCGGAATGGATAGGAGGAATCGCGATTGCGTAACCGCTCGGGCGCGGTGCGTACCACCGCGACGCCATCTTCCATCAGTGCGGCCAGCCGCGCACGCCGGCGGGCATATAAAGCGGGATCGATCATGGGACGGAATTCCGCAGGATTGCAGTGTCCGAATTATACGGCCTGCGCCATCCCCGGTCCGGGCGCAGCTCAGCGCTGCGGCGCCCGCCGCAGTCGCGCCTCGAGATCGGCAAGACGCTGTGGCGTGCCGATATCGTCCCATTCGCCGCGATGGTGCTCGCCGGTAATCCTGCCGGGGGCCATTTGCTCGCGCAGCAGCGGCGCCAGCGCATGCCTGCTCCCGGGCATGACCGGGTCGAACAGGCTCGCGCGATACGCACCGATGCCGCTGAACGTAAGCAGGGTTTCGGCGCCGGCACGCACGAGGTTGCCTTCCAGGGAAAAATCGCCTTGCGGATGATGCGGCGGATTGTCGACGAGCACGAGATGGGCGAGAGTCGTCGTTTGCATCTGTCGAACCGCTTCGGCCAGGCGGGTGTAGTCATAATCGCTGTAGACGTCGGCATTGACGACGGCAAATACCGGTTCGCGCAGCAGCGGCAGCGCCTTGCGGATGCCGCCCGCCGCGTCCAGCGCCTGGACTTCCGGTGAAAATCGAATCGTGAGGTTCCAGCGGCCGCCGTCGCCGATGGCGGATTCGATCTGTTCGCCCAGATGCGCATGGTTGATCACCACCGTGCCGAAGCCGGTGTCCGCCAGTTTTTCCAGATGCCGGAAGATGAGCGGCTTCCCGCCGACCTGCAGCATGGATTTGGGCGTGCGATCGGTCAGCGGCCGCATGCGCTCGCCGCGGCCGGCGGCGAGAATCATCGCAACGGGAAAAGAAGGCCGGGGCACGCGGATCAGAACGTGTAGCCGATCGCCGGCTCGCGGTCGGCGAGCTGATCGAGCAGGCGCAGCAGCGGCGACAATGGCGCATAGCGCCCGGCAACTGCGCGAACGTAACCCAGGAAGCGCGGCGTGTCCTTGACATAAGTTGGCTTGCCGTCGCGATGGCAGATGCGCGCGAAGATGCCGAGCACCTTGAGGTGGCGTTGCAAGCCCATCCATTCGAAATCGCGATAAAACTCGCCGAAGTCGCCGTTGACGGGTAGCCCCGCCAACTTGGCCCGTTCCCAGTAGCGAATGGTCCAGTCGAGGACACGCTGCTCTTCCCAGCTTATGAACGCATCCTTGAAAAGCGACGCCACGTCGTAGGTAATCGGTCCGTACACTGCGTCCTGGAAATCGAGCACGCCCGGATTGGGCTCGGTCAGCATCAGGTTGCGCGGCATGTAGTCGCGATGCACGTACGTCCCGGGCTGCGCCAGATTGTTGGAAAGGATCAGGCGGAACACCGCTTCCAGGGATTCGCGCTGCAGCGCATCGAGCTCGATGCCGAGATGGCGGCGCAGATACCACTCGGGAAACAGGTCGAGTTCGCGTCGCAGCAAGGTCTCGTCATAAGGCGGCAGCACGCCATCGCGGCTGGCCAGTTGCCAGCGGATCAACGCATCGATCGCATCGCTGAACAATGCGTCGGCGTTGTCGTCGTCAAGTGCGGCAAGATAAGTCGTCGAACCCAGGTCCGACAACAACAGGAATCCCTGCGCCAGGTCCTGCGCGAGGACGGCCGGGACATTGAGGCCGGCGGCCGCCATGAGTCCGGCCACGTGAATAAATGGACGACAATCCTCCTGCTCGGGCGGCGCATCCATGACGATGAATGTCGCGTCCGGCAGCGCGACGCGGAAATAGCGCCGGAAGCTGGCATCTGCGGAGGCCGGAGCGAGAGAGAAGGTCCGTCCGGGTAGCTGGCGGCTGAGCCAATCCTGAACGAGCGCGTAACGATCCAAGCTGCTTCGTTGCCTTGAGGGATGATTTGTGAGATTTTAGCACCTCGCCTCGATCAACAACCCGCATGCATCGTTCCGGTGTCACATCTGCTGTCCTGTCGTTGATCCTGTATGTCGCTTCCGGCGTGCACGCCGAAGAACCCGCCTTGAAACTGCAGATGCAGCCGGGACTGATTCCCTACTCGCTGGGTCGCGACGACCCTACCGACCTGTTCCTTGATGCCGACAACGTCGAGGGTCACCAGGACCAGGACCTCGACGCTGTCGGCAGCGTGCGTCTTCGCAAGCGCGGCGCGGCGGTGTTTTCCGATCAGCTGCACCTGTCTTTTCCGGACCAGCAACTCACCGCGACCGGCCATGTGCGGTTTGAAAAAGAAGGCGACATCATTACCGGCGAGCAGCTGTTTTACGACCTGAACAACGACAGCGGATATATCGACAGGCCCGAGTACAGGTTGGCGCGCTATGGCGCGCGCGGCAATGCGAGCCGCCTGGTTGCCGAAAATCGCGATCTCTATAAAATCAACAAGGCCATTTACACCAATTGCGATGTAGGCGACGACGACTGGTACATGCGCATCGACCGGCTGGAACTGGACCGGATCCGGGATGTCGGGGTGGCGCACAACGCCACCGTCGTGTTCAAGGGGGTGCCGATCCTGTATTCGCCCTACCTGGATTTCTCGCTGAGCGGTCGTCGCAAGACGGGACTACTGCCACCCACCATAGGCAGCACCGGACAAAGCGGCTTCGAATATACCCAGCCGTTCTACTGGAACATCGCGCCGAATCGCGACGCGACGATTGCACCGCGCCTGCTGGCCAAGCGCGGCGTGCTGATGAACGGGGATTTCCGTTATCTGGAGCCCGAAATCAATGGTGACATTCGTGGTGAGTATCTGCCCGACGACCGGCAGAAGGGAGAGACGCGCTACGCCTATTCCTGGCAACACCATCAGGATTTCGGAAACGGCTTTTCCGGAGGGCTGGATCTGCAAGGCGTATCCGACGACACCTACTTCACGGACCTGAGCGACAAGATCTCCGCCACCTCGCAGACCAACCTGAACCGGGAAGGCGATCTGTTTTATAACGGAAACTGGTGGACCCTGAACACCCGCGTCCAGCGGTTCCAGACTTTGCAGGATCCGCTGGCCCCCGTGGTTCCGCCTTACGCGCGGACGCCGCAGATCACGCTGAACATGCTTCGGCAGACGGACGCGCACCTCGACTTCGGTATGCAGGGCGAGTATGTCGAATTCGATCACCCATTCCTGCTCAATGGCAGGCGGGAGATTTTGTATCCGTCGATCAGCGCACCGTTCCAGACATCGTTCTTCTATGTAACGCCAAAGGTCGGTTATCACACGACGAGTTATTCCTTCGAGGATCCGACCCGTCCCAACGAATCGAGGAATCTGCCGATCTACAGCCTGGACAGCGCGCTGACTTTCGAGCGGGAGACGACGTTATGGGGGCGGGCTTTCCTGCAGACGCTGGAACCGCGCCTTTATTATGTCTACATCCCCTTTCGCCGGCAGGATCAATTGCCAAATTTCGACACCGCGCTGGCCGATTTCAACTTCGCGCAGATATTCAACGAGAACCAGTTTTCAGGCGGTGACCGGATCAATGATGCGAACCAACTCACCGCTGCGGTTACCAGCCGCCTGATCGATCCGGCTTCCGGGGATGAGCAGCTGCGATTCATGCTGGGCCAGCGCTATTACTTCACACCGCAACAAGTTTCGCTCACGCCGGAATTGCGCAATTCGTCGCGCTCCGATGTACTGGCAGCGGTGACCGGGCAAATCACCAAGCACTGGTATACCGATCTGGGCATGCAATACAGCCTTGACCAAAACAGAATGGAACGCGGCGACGCGGTGCTGCGTTATCAGCCCGAGATCGGCAAAGTGGTGAACTTCGGCTACCGTTTCACCCGGGATACCCTGGAGCAGGTCGACTTGTCGACCGAATGGCCGATCGGCGGCCGCTGGACGGGATTGGCGCGCTACAACTACTCGCTGCAAGACAAAGGCCTCCTGGAGGGGCTGTTGGGGGTCGAGTACAATGCCGGCTGCTGGGCGGCACGGTTTGTCCTGCATCGGTTCGTCAGCGCGACCCAGGAGTACGTCAACGCGATGTTCTTTCAGCTGGAACTGACCGGGGTTTCGCGGATCGGTTCGAGTCCGCTGGAACTGTTGCGCCAGAACATCACCGGCTATGAGAAAACGAACGAGAAGCGGCCTCTGGATTTCAATCCGTTCCCTTCATTCTGACGGGGGAACGTGCGCCCCGTGTGCTTGTCTATTGCCGCAACTACGCGATTATTCGAATTACTGAAATGAAAATCAACATCCAAATTTCCTCCGCCGTATTGATCCTGTGCGTTGCCCTTCCTGCGGCGGCGGCGCAGGACGAGCGCAAGAAAAGCGAAAACCTGGTGCTGGATCGGGTCGTTGCGGTGGTCAACAGCGACGTCGTCACCCGGCTCGATCTCGACGAACAGGTGAAGGTCGCGTCGCAGCAGCTCAAGCGCCAGGGTACGCCTTTACCGGCTCCCGACGTTCTGGAACGTCAGTTGCTCGAGCGGATGGTCACCGCAAAGGTGCTGACGCAGACCGCCAAGGAAACCGGACTGCGCGTGGACGATACCCAGCTGCAGCGTTCGATCGAACGCATCGCGCAGGAAAACAAGGCGTCGCCGGAGGCGTTTCGCAAGATGCTGGAGGCCGACGGCATCGACTTCAATCGTTTCCGGGAAGAATTGCGCAACGAAATCCTGATCGCCCGCCTGAAGGAACGCGAAGTCGACAGCAAGATCCTGATCACCGATGCCGAGATCGACAATTATCTGAAGAACCAGCAAAGCCAGGGCGGCAAGGACGACGAGTACAGCCTTTCGCATATTCTGATCCTGGTGCCCGAGCAGGCCAGCCCGGAGCAGATCCAGACCAAGCGGGTGATTGCCGAGAAGGCGCTCGACCAACTCAAGGGTGGCGCCGATTTCCGGCAGGTTTCCGCCGGCGTGTCGGATGCGCAGAATGCGCTCGACGGCGGGCCTCTGGGGTGGCGGCCGGCTGCGCGCCTTCCACAGATTTTCGTCGATTCCGTCAAGAACATGAAAGTCGGGGATGTCAGCCCGGTGCTGCGCAGTGCCAATGGCTTTCATATCGTCAAACTGACGGACAAACGCGGCAATGAAACTCCCGTGATCATCCCGCAGACGCACGCCCGGCACATCCTGATCCGGCTCACCGAAGTGGTTTCCGAGGCTGAAGCTAAGCAGCGGCTGACCAACCTGAAGGAGCGCATCGAAAACGGCACCAGTTTCGTCGAACTGGCGCGCTTGCAGTCCGAAGATGCAAGCGCGTCGCGCGGAGGTGACCTGGGGTGGCTGTCTCCCGGAGATACGGTGCCGGAATTCGAACGCGCGATGACTGGACTCGAGCCGGGACAGGTCAGCGACCCGGTTCAGTCGCCATTCGGCTGGCACCTGATTCAAGTCGTCGAGCGGCGCAGCGAAGACATGTCCAAGGAACGCCAGCGGGTGCTTGCACGGCAGTCGATCCGTACGCGCAAGGCCGACGAGGCTTACCAGGAATGGGTACGCCAGCAACGCGACCGCGCGTACGTCGAATTGCGCCTGGAAGAACACTGAGGCAGCGCGGCACAGGAAATCGCCGCACTGGAAGTTGGCCGACGCCACCCCGCTTCCTTGCGATCTGCGAATCCGGGGGATTCGGCTGACATGCACAGCCCGCGCAAGCGCTTTGGTTCCAACGTAGCATGCACTGCATGTTAGTTCTCATTAAAGCGCTGGTTGTTTGAGTTCGATGCATATACCACGCAAGCGCTTTGGCCAGAATTTCCTCGAAGATCAGGGCGTGGTCGAGCAGATCGTGGCGGCTATACGTCCGCAGCCCGGTGAGCGTTTCATTGAGATCGGTCCCGGCCTGGGCGCGTTGACGCTTCCGCTATTGCAGCGTCTCGAACATCTCGACGTGATCGAAATCGATCGCGACATTGTGGACGGTCTGCGCGCCAGCCATCCCGCGAACCGGTTGACCATCCACGAAGGCGATGCGCTCGAATTCGATATTGCCGCGCTCGGGCGCGATTTGCGGGTGGTCGGAAACCTGCCCTACAACATCTCCACGCCATTGCTATTTCATTTGACAAACCATGCCGGCGCCGTGCACGACGCGCACTTCATGCTGCAACGCGAAGTCGTCGAACGCATGAGCGCGCAGCCCGGTACCGCCGAATATGGCAGGTTGTCGGTGATGTTGCAGTACCGCTGGAGCATCGACTCGTTGTTCGATGTCCCGCCTTCGGCATTCCGGCCCGCCCCCAAAGTATGGTCGTCGGTCGTGCGCATGATTCCGCACAGGGTATTGCCGCACGTCGCGGACGACGAGCGCTTGTTTGCAGACGTGGTCATGCGTGCGTTCGGCCAACGCCGCAAGACACTGCGCAATACATTGAGGGAAAAATTGACCGCGTCCGATTTCGAGCAACTCGGAATCGATCCGGTCGCCAGGGGCGAGACCCTGGGCGTTGCGGATTTCGTGCGGATCGCGAATTTTATTGCCGGCGACGCGGACTGAACCGCCGCATTTCTAGTGTTTGCGCTGGATGAACTCTATCTTGTAGCCGTCCGGATCTTCCACGAATGCGATCACGGTGGTTCCATGTTTCATCGGCCCGGCTTCGCGCGTGACCCTGCCGCCGCGCTTTTTCACTTCATCGCAGGCTTTGTACGCATCATCGACTTCCAGCGCCACATGTCCATAGCCGGTTCCGAGATCATATCCGGGCGTATCCCAGTTATGGGTCAGCTCGAGCACGGCCTCCTTGTCTTCCGCGCCGTATCCCACGAACGCCAGCGTAAAGCGGCCGTCGGGATAGTCCTTCTGGCGCAGCACCTGCATCCCGAGTACGCTGGTATAAAAGTCGATCGAACGCTTCAGGTCGCCGACTCGCAGCATCGTGTGGAGTATTCGCATGTCCGTCCTTTGCTAGATTTCGACCAGTTCGAAGTCTTCCTTGCGTGCGCCGCATTCCGGGCAGACCCAGTTGACGGGAACATCCTCCCATCGGGTGGCGGCGGGAATCCCTTCCTCGGGCAGGCCGGCGGATTCATCATAGATGAAGCCGCAGATTAAACACATGTAGGTTTTATAGGTCTGGTCGTCGTTCGCGGCCATGGTGAGCGGGGCTTTCGGTTAAACTTCCATTTTAGTTCGAAACGCCGCCGCGACCTACACCGCCGTGCCTGCATCACCTCCCATCGTTCTCGTGTTTGCCGGCACCGACCCCAGCGGCGGCGCCGGCCTTCAGGCGGACATCCTCACGCTGTCGAGCATGGGATGTCATGCGTTGTCGGTGGTTACTGCCGTGACCATCCAGGACACGATGGGCGTGGAGGACGTGTTGCCCATCGATGCGGAATGGGTGGCCGATCAGGCGCGTTGCGTGCTCGAAGACGTGCCGGTGGCCGTGTTCAAGATCGGGTTGCTCGGCAGTGTCGAAGCGGTCGCGGCGATTGCGGAAGTGGTTTCCGACTATCCCGATATTCCACTGGTGCTCGATCCGATTCTGGCCTCGGGGCGCGGAGACGAACTGGCTTCCGAAGATCTTATTTCGGCCATGCGTGAACTGCTGATCCCGCAGACGACATTGATCACGCCCAACAGCCTCGAAGTGCGCAGGCTGGCTCAGGACGACGATACGGACGATGAGGACAACCCGGACCTGGCGGAATGCGCGCGCAGGATACTGGGACTGGGATGCGAATACGTGCTCGTCACCGGCACGCATGAGAATACGCCCCAGGTAGTCAACATGCTCTACGAACAGCAAGGCGTGGTGCGAACGGATTCCTGGCAGCGGCTGGCGGGCACTTATCACGGGTCCGGGTGTACGCTGGCGTCGGCCATTGCGGCGACGATCGCCAACGGCCTTGCCATTCCGGAAGCAGTACGCGATGCACAGGAATATACCTGGCAGACGCTCAAGCACGCTTATCGGACGGGCATGGGACAACTGGTGCCGGATCGCCTGTTCTGGGCACGCGAGGAAGAGCGGGAGGATGAACAAGCCAGTTAGCGGTTTGTACGCCGTAACCCCGGAACTGGCCGATTCGATCGCGCTGGTCGGCAAGGTCGACGCCGCATTGCGCGGCGGAGCCCGTGCCATCCAATACCGGAGCAAGTCGATCGAAGATTCATTGCGCCGGGCGCAGGCTGGCGAGATAGCGCACTTGTGCCGGACCCGGGACGTACTTTTCATCGTCAACGACAGTATTGGACTGGCGCGCGCAGTCGGCGCCGACGGCGTTCATCTGGGCAAGGATGACGGTGCCGTGGCCGCGGCGCGAGCCGTGCTCGGGCCCGGCAAACTGATCGGTGTGTCCTGTTATAACGACATGGACCGCGCGCGGGAGGCGCAATCGCAGGGTGCGGACTACGTGGCGTTCGGAAGTTTTTTCCCTTCGACCACCAAACCCCTGGCGTTGCGGGCCGGCACGGAACTTCTGCGAATCGCGGCGGTGGAAATTATGCTTCCGGTCGTCGCGATCGGTGGCATTAACGAGGACAATGCTGCGGAATTGATTGCCGCTGGCGCCGATGCTGTTGCCGTGCTCAGCGCCTTGTTCGATGCGCGCGACATCGAGGCGCAAGCGCGCCGCCTTGCGCAGCTGTTCAAGATCCCTGTCAATTCGTGAGACCAAGCGTGAAATCCAGAAACGAAATCCTGTTCGAAAAATCGCAGCGGGTTATCCCGGGAGGCGTCAATTCGCCGGTTCGGGCATTCCGTTCGGTTGGCGGCACGCCGGTTTTTTTTGCTCGCGGCAATGGACCTTATGTGTGGGACGCCGATGACCGGCGTTACATCGATTACGTCGGCTCCTGGGGACCACTCGTGCTCGGCCATGCCCATCCGCAGGTGGTCAAGGCGGTGCAGGATGCTGCGGCCCGCGGCTTGAGCTTCGGCGCGCCGACTGAATCCGAGTTGGAGATGGCGGAATGGATCACGCATTGCCTGCCTTCGATGCAGCAAGTGCGCCTGGTCAGTTCGGGCACCGAGGCAACGATGACCGCGATCCGGCTCGCGCGCGGCTTTACCGGACGGCCGAAGATCGTCAAATTCGAGGGCTGTTATCACGGCCACGCCGATTCGCTTCTGGTGAAGGCCGGTTCGGGTGCGCTCACGCTCGGGCAACCGAGTTCTGCGGGGGTACCGGCCGAGATCACGGCGCACACCATCGTGCTCGACTATAACGACACCGCGATGCTGGAAGCGGCTTTCAAGGCGCAAGGCGACGCGATCGCGGCCGTCATCGTCGAACCGGTGGCCGGCAACATGAATCTGGTCAAACCCTCCGGGGAATTTCTGGCAGCGTTGCGTGATTTGTGCACGCGTTACGGGGCGATATTGATTTTCGACGAGGTGATGACCGGCTTTCGCGTGGGATTGCAGGGTGCGCAAGGCCTGTTCGGCATCACTCCGGATCTCACCACGCTCGGCAAAGTCATCGGCGGCGGTATGCCGGTCGGTGCGTTTGGCGGCCGGCGCGACATCATGCAGTCGATTGCGCCGCTCGGCCCGGTTTACCAGGCCGGTACGCTATCCGGGAATCCGGTAGCAGTTGCGGCGGGGCTCGCGACGCTCAAGCTGGTTCAGGGCCCGGGATTTTTCGAACGCCTGACAGCAAGCACCACGAAACTCGTCGAACGACTGCAGGCTGCCGCGCGGGATGCGGGGATTGCGTTTTCCGCGCAATCGGTCGGAGGTATGTTCGGCGTTTACTTTCGCGCAACGCCGCCGGAGACTTACGCGCAGGTAATGGAATGCGACAAGGCGGCTTTCAACCGTTTCTACCACGCACTTCTCGCCGAGGGGGTTTATTTCGCCCCCTCGGCCTATGAAGCCGGTTTTGTATCGGCCGCGCACGGCGATACGGAAATCGAGGCAACCGCCGCGGCAGCAAAGATCGCGTTCGGAAAAGTTACCGCCGCGTGAATATCACCAGCGGCCTAATGCAACCCCGAGATGTATTCCGCAAGCGCGGCGATTTCCTTGTCGGTCAGTTTGATTGCCGTGATCCGCATCATCTGGTTGGGATCGTTGGCGCGATCTCCGGCACGAAAGGCTTTGAGCTGCGCAGCAACGTAGTCGGCGTGTTGACTGGCCAGACGCGGATACTGGACCGGAATCCCCGCCCCGTTCGGCGAGTGACAGCCGGCACAGGCCGCAATGCCTTTCGCCGCATCGCCGCCGCGGTAGAGCTTGCGGCCCTGAGCCACCAGGTCCTTGTCCTTCGCGCCCATCTGTTTCGGCGTTTGCGATGCGTAGTACGCCGCTACATTGCGCAGGTCGTCGGCAGACAGGTTCGCCACCATGCCGGCCATGACCGGATTGCTGCGCGCCCCCGATTTGAATTCGGTCAGTTGCTTGAGCAGATATTCCTCATGCTGGCCAGCGAGGCTTGGATTCGCCGGCAGAAAACTGTTGCCATCGAATCCGTGGCAGGCTGCGCAAACCTTGCCGACGATTGCCTGACCCTTGGACGAATCGCCTGCAGCATGAGCGCAGGTGATGCAGATGAATGCGACCAACGTCGCGACGAAACGATTCATGAACGCTCCCTGATTTACCGCGGGATCGGGCGCCACAGCGGGCCCGACCGCATCGACATTTTAACGTAACTCATGAGCCAGTCAGTCTTGTTTCGCGACATCGCCTTCTTCACATCGGCCGCCGACGAGAGCGGATTGCCGTCTTCGCAGGTGGAAGTTGCGTTCGCCGGCCGCTCGAACGCGGGCAAGTCGAGCGCCATCAATGCGCTCGCCCAGCGCCATCGCCTGGCATTCGTCAGCAAGACGCCGGGACGCACACAGCAGATCAATTTTTTCAGTCTCGGACCGGAGCGCTTTCTGGTGGATTTGCCTGGTTACGGCTACGCCAAGGTACCGCGAGGGATGAGAAACGAATGGGAACACCTGATCTCGGGATATCTGCAATTACGTCCGCCGCTGCGCGGCCTGATCGTGATCATGGACATCCGCCATCCGATGAAGGATCTCGACCGGCAATTGCTGGCATGGTTCGAGGGTACGGGAAAGCCGGCGCATATTCTGCTCGCCAAGGCCGACAAGCTCGGCCGGCAACCCGCCATGGAACAGCTGCGCAATACCACCAGGATTCTTGCCGCTGATTTTCCCGGTGTCTCGGTGCAGTTGTTCTCGGCGCACGCCAGATTAGGCCTCGACGAAGCGGAAGCGGTTCTGAACCGCTGGTACGCTCCAGCCTAGCGTGCGCACGGGCGGGTAAAATAAAACGGAAGTATGTACTTTACGAAATCGCGGCAAGAAAAACAAAACCCGCCGAAGCGGGTTTGTTTAATTAGCGACTAAGCCGCTTTTCGTTTCCGTTGACGTGGGGCTTCAGCATCTTCCGATGCCGCTTCTACCTGGGCGCTCAGTTGCTGCGCCAAGTGTTCTTTCCACACACGCTTCATTTCGCTTTCGATGAAACGCTGAAGAATTTGTTTCATCAGCGTCTGGTAGCCGATTCCATTGAGGGAAGCGGAAAGAGCCTTAAAAGCCTCGATCATGGATTTCGACATCCTGATCGAAACAAGTTGGGTAACTGCAGCGTCATCCGCCGCGCGAGTGGCCGCTTCATCTGCGACCTTCATGAACTCTTCCTCGGCGTCTGGCGTGTCGCTCTCCCACTCTTCAACTAGAGCGGAATTGAATGCCTTAGCCATATATTCTCCTTGGGGTGAAATCTCGGTGACTTACGTGTAAATACGGTAGCGGCACAATTTAAGAACACTTGAGTCCCTAGATTGTTCCCCCGCCATACTTAAGATAATTCTTGATTGTCGCTTCGCTGGGAGGGAAGGCGCTTCGTATGTAGTTGTTGCCATTCTCGTGTACAAACACGATCTTAAGCTTTCTTCCCCAGTGTGTTTCCGCAATAAACCACCATGTCGGCGGGTTGGTCGCATGCTCCGTCCTAACTTCTTCAATGTATTCGCCATTTCGGTTTGCAAAACACTGTTCTACCTCTTCTGGCTTTACTTGATGCTTGGCTAGCAACTTAGCACAGATGCCAGGGGAAATCACTATGGACATATATATACCGCCGAACCAGTGAGGGAGCCAGTATTGTATATACGATAGTTCAGTAATTCAATCTACCGCTGCTGAAATTTGTATATACAGCGCTTGACAACGGGCCTTTCTTTAAATATCATATTAACCATGGATACGAAAACGAAGGTTCAGAACACCTCCACCAAGAACGACAAGGTCATTGCGGATCTGCCAGTGGCCTGCGCGGACGAAAAAGCCGCCGTCGAGTTCATGGAAAAGCAGCGTTGGGGCGACCATCCTGCCTGCCCTCATTGCGGCGATCTGGACGTGTATCAAATGAAGGATTCCAAGACCGGAGCGCGCCAAGCGAATTTCCGGTGGCGCTGCCATGGCTGCAAAGACCAATTCACGGTCAAGGTTGGGACTGTCTTGGAAGATAGCCGGATTCCGCTGCGCCACTGGTGCTATGGCTTTTGGAGGGCGTCCACCTCCAAAAAAGGAGTTAGCGCCCTAGAAATCAAACGGCAGACCGGACTCAGCTACAAGTCAGCCCTCTTCATGCTGCAACGTATCCGTTTTGCCATGGAAGACACCCCAAGCGGCAAGCTGCATGGCGATGTCGAGGTTGATGAGGTCTACATCGGCGGCAGGCCGCGTTACAAGGGCGTCAGCAAGCGCGGACGTGGTACCAGCAAGACGCCGGTGCTAGCGATGGTGGAGCGCTCTGGTGGCCATGTACGTACCCAGGTATTGCCGAACATCACCGGCAAAACGCTTCGCAAGGCGGTCATGGAGCAAGTAGATCAGGCTTCCCGCATTCATACGGATGAATTGGGCGGCTATGTCGGGATTGGTAAATACTTCGATGGCGGCCATGTGACCGTTCGCCATGCTGCCGGGGAATACGCGAAGGGCGACATAACCACGAATCGCGTGGAATCGTTCTTTGCCATTGTTCGCCGTGGAATCGACGGCATATACCACTCGGTCAGCAAAGAACACTTGCACCGCTACTTGGCTGAGTTTTCCTTCCGTTATTCCAACCGTGACTTGGCTGATGGCCAACGCACTCAGTTAGCTATCAAAATGGCTCAGGGAAAGCGCCTGATGTATCGGACGCCAATTGGAAAATGAACGTAATTGACATGAATGGAGTGCGGGTGACAGGATTCGAACCTGCAAGGTGTCCAAGGGCTGTGATAAGTAACCAAGGACTAGTACCAGTGGCTTCCAAAACCACCGCGTTTACCGATTTCGCCACACCCGCGTGTGGAATAGATTTTGGTTCCGTGGAGGGCGGTATGTGTCTCCTGGCGGAGAATACGGCACATACCGCCCTGTCATCCACGTACAGCGTTCATGACCGCTGTTCTGTGCAGGACTAATTCCCCGCCCTGCGAATCCATTTATGATCGCGCCGCAAAAACTCGCCGGTTTTCATTAGGCTCATCATCGTGGCATTGACGCTTCTCAAATCGACATTGCCGTCCACGATGCCGCGCATTCTTACCAATTCGCCAAGTTCCTCGTTTGTGCGCGGCCGGCCGTCTTGCATTACTTCTCGGAAAACCTCCGTCATGGTAGGTTTTATTCGACGCCGAACAAGCGGTACGCGACCGGAAGATAGAGGCAATTGCTGCTGCGGTCCCTCTTCGGCTTCAATCCACTTCAAAATAACCGCTTCGCGGTCTTCCAATTCTTTTAGCCTCTCTGATAGGCGCGACTTCTCGTTGCGCAATGCTTCGAGCATTGGGCGGGCGCTAGATTTGAAGTCGTCAGGTTGAGCCATTTTCGAAGATTAACACCAATGAAACGCTTCATTTGATCTTTTTTGATGGAATGAAGCAAGTATATGAATATGGGCGAAAGAAAATGAAATCAGAAGCGCCAAAGAAGACTGGGCCAGTGCCACAAAGAGTGGAAATTAAGGGAAACTGGGAGGATGCCGTGAAAACTGCTCTGGCCAAGAAGCGCCCGGCTGGGGGCTGGCCGAAGCCAAAGCCCATGAAGGATGCTGGGCCGAAATCTAAGTAATCAGGCTGGATTGTTTGGCACGGTCACGGACGGATAACGGTGCTATTTCGTAAAGTACATACTTCCGAAATAAAAAACCCCCGGTTAAAGGGGACTAAAACCGGGGGCCAAACAAAGCCTCAATTGGATTAAGGCACCCGCTCAGGGAGGAGAAGCGGGAGACATCGCTGTCTGCAATGTCAGAGTGTCGCAGCAGTCGAAAGTTCCGCCCTCCCGGTTTTTTACATGAATTCAATCAATTGGGATTTACGCGAAGTCGCGAGATAAGGGCTGCAAACATGCATGTTTTGGGAAAGTTTCCACGCCGCAGAATGCGCCGGCTCCGCCACGATGATTTCTCGCGCCGCCTGGTGCGGGAGCATCGATTGTCTGCGGATGACCTCATCTATCCGGTATTTGTCATCGACGGAGAAAATCGCAGTGAGGCGGTGCCTTCCATGCCGGGCGTGGAACGCATGTCCGTCGACCGGCTGCTCAAGCAGGCGGAGCGGTGTATGGAGTTGAAAATTCCCGCCGTCGCACTATTCCCGGTAGTGGACAATCGCTTCCGAACCACCGATGCGCGGGAAGCCTTCAATCCGGAAGGACTCGCTCCGCGCGCCATCCGCGCACTCAAAGCGCGTTTTCCCGAACTCGGCGTCATCACCGACATAGCGCTCGATCCTTATACCAGCCATGGCCAGGACGGGCTCATCGATGACAGCGGGTATGTGCTCAACGACGAGACCATCGAAGCGCTGGTAAAGCAGGCGTTGTCGCATGCCCGCGCCGGCGTCGACATCGTTGCCCCGTCGGACATGATGGATGGCCGGATCGGCGCGCTGCGTGAGGCGCTGGACGCAGACAAATACATCCATACCCGCATCCTCGCCTATGCCGCCAAGTACGCCTCGAATTTCTACGGTCCGTTCCGGGATGCAGTCGGTTCTTCCGCCACGCTAGGCAAGGGCAACAAGTACACCTATCAGGTCGACCCCGCCAATTCCAACGAAGCACTGTGGGAGGTCGGGATGGATCTGGAAGAAGGTGCCGACATGGTGATGGTGAAGCCGGGCATGCCTTATCTGGACATAGTACGCAGGGTGAAGGATGAATTCGGCGCGCCGACCATGGTGTATCAGGTCAGCGGCGAATACGCGATGCTCAAGGCAGCCGGGCAGAATGGCTGGATCGACGAGCGCAAATGCGTCATGGAAGCGCTGTTGTCGTTCAAGCGCGCCGGTGCAGACGCAATTCTGACGTACTTTGCGCTGGACGCAGCCGCCTGGTTGAAAGAGGAAGCTTAAAATCCGCGCTCAAATGCCGGGCACGTTGTTTCCGGCAAGTGCCGCATCCAGCCACTCTATGCGGACACGTTCCAGCGGGCGGCCCTCGGGTGTGCTGCGAATCTGCGCCCGCAAGTCGCGCGGGGAGAAGACGGTGATATCGAAATCGGCATCTTCAGTGCTGACGCTGAAATTCGGTACCCCGCGGGCTTCGTCGCCGACATGGATGCGACGTTCCCCGCTGCGATAGGCGATGTGACGGTCCAGCAGGAACATTTCCACATCCTTCATGCTGTCCGTGAACAGAAGCAGGTCGATGTCGGAATACTTCCCCGCACTGCCCGAGAGCACCGCCCCCGACAGGTAGGGATCGAAACGGGCCAGCAGCTCCATCATTCCGCGGGCTTGTTGACGCAGGTGACGCAATCGATCGCGCTGTTCGTCCGCCTGATAGAGCTGCTGATAGGCACGCAGCGCGTGTTCGATTTCGTCGTTGTTGGGAAGATTGCGGGTATCGGGGGCTCCGGCCTGGCGCGCTGCTTTGCGTTTAGCCAGCGCGTAGTCGTCAATGCCGTCGACGGCCATCAGCCGCGCCGCCAGATGGGCGATGCGCTCCCGCATCTGTCTGTTATTGCCGTTGTCTCTCGGCATCGCTGTCAATACAACTGGTCCTTTACGTCCTCCGGCGGTTTCGGCGAATCCCCGCCTTCGGTTTCCGGCCCGCCTTCCTGTTCCGGCGGTATGTTTTCATGATAAAAATATTCGATCATCGGCGATGGTGCGTGTTTGTCGCGCAAACCGGTTTCCGGATTGATGGCCACGGCCACCACGCCCTCGGGCGCTATGGGCAGTTCCTCCGGCTGGCCCTTCAATACTGCGCCCATATAAGACATCCAGATAGGCAAGGCAACGACAGCTCCGGTCTCACGGTCGCCGAGCGTGCGCGGAATATCGTAGCCGACCCATACCACTGATGCCAAATGGCGCTGGAATCCCGCAAACCACGCATCCAGCTGCTCGTTGGTGGTCCCGGTCTTGCCGGCGAGATCGATTCTGCCCAGTGCCATTGCGCGCGCGCCGGTTCCACCCCGGATCACGTCCTGCATCATGTTGGTCATGATGAAGGCGTTGCGCGAATCGAGGACCCTTTCCGCGCCCTTCCCAACCGCGACTGGATTGGCTTTGCCGAGCACGGTGCCCTGGGCGTCTTCGATGCGCTCGATAAAATAAGGGTTCATCCGATAGCCGCCGTTGGCGAAGACGGTGTAGCCCATCACCATCTCGAGGGGAGTGGTCGACCCTGCGCCCAGCGCCATCGTCAAATAGGCGGGATGTTGCTTTGGATCGAAGCCGAAGCGTGAGATGTAGTCCTGCGCATATTGAGGCGTGATGGCCTGCAGGATCCGGATCGACACCAGGTTTTTCGACTTGGTGAGTGCTGTGCGCATGCGGATGGGACCATCGAAGGCGCCATCGAAATTTCGTGGCTGCCAGTTGACCGATCCGGTCTCGCTGGCGTCGATGGTCAGCGGCGCATCGTTGATGATGGTTGCGGGCGTAAATCCCTTCTCGAGCGCCGCCGAATAGATGAACGGCTTGAAGCTCGATCCGGGCTGGCGGCGCGCCTGGGTGACATGATTGTATTTGTTGCGATAGAAATCGAAGCCCCCGACCAGTGCCCGGATCGCACCGTTGTCGGTATCCACCGAGACCAGGGCGGATTCCACCTGCGGCAGCTGCACGATCTGCCAATTGCCCTTGGCGTCCGCCTGAACACGGATCAGCGCACCGCGTTTGAGCCGGACCTTCGCCGGGGCCTTGTTACCGATCATACGGCCTGCAAACTTGAGGCCATCTCCGGTGATGGTTACGGTTTCGCCGCCCTTGCGATACGCCTTGACCGCTTTGGCGTCGACCTCGAGTGCTATGGCCGGATAGACATCGTCGCTATCCAATTCTTCCTGCAATGCGTCTTCCAGCGCCTCTTCGCCGACTTCTTCCTTCGGCAGATTGAAATAACCCTCGGCACCGCGATACCCCTGGCGTTTGTCGTATTCCAGGACGCCTGCCCTCAAAGCCCGGTAGGCCGCGTCCTGATGAATCTTCGAAAGCGTGGTGTAGACACGGAAGCCGCGCGTATAGGCTTCTTCCTTGTAGGCGTCGTAAATGGCCTGGCGCACCATCTCGGCAAAGTGGTCGGCGCGGGTCGAGAATTCCTGAATCTGGCGCGAGATGATGATGGGCTGGGCTTCGGCCTGCTTGAGCTGCTCCTCGTTCAGGTGCCCCAGTTCCGCCATTCTGCGCAATACATAGCGCTGGCGAAGTTTTGCCCGGTTCATGTTGACGACCGGGTTATAGCGGGACGGCGCCTTCGGCAATCCGGCCAGCATTGCGATCTCCGCCACGGTCAGCTGATCGAGTTGTTTTCCGAAATACACCTGGGAGGCGGCCCCGAAGCCGTAAGCGCGCTGGCCCAGATAAATCTGGTTGATGTACAACTGCAGGATTTCGTCCTTCGTCAGGCTGTGCTCGATCTTGAACGCCAGCAGCGCCTCGCTGAATTTGCGACTGAAAGTCTTTTCCGTGCTCAGGAAGAAATTGCGCGCCACCTGCATGGTGATCGTGCTGGCGCCCTGGCGGGCACTGGCGGACGCGAAGTTGGACAGGGCGGCGCGGATGACGCCGATGTAATCCACGCCCCCGTGCTCGTAAAAGCGCTCGTCTTCTGCGGCAATGATGGCTTTGCGGAGCAGGTCGGGCGTCTGGTCGATCTTCAGGAACGCCCGCTTTTCTTCCCCAAATTCGCCGATGAGGCTGCCTTCCATGCTGAAAATCTGCAGCGGTATTTTGGGCTGATAGGACGTCAGCGCATCCAGGGAAGGCAGGTTGGGGTAAGCCACCACTGCGGCATAACCCACGATCAAAGCGAGGGAAACGGCAAGGGCAGCCAGCCCTAGGAGCGGATAGATCCACCAACGGGAAAACATATTAAAGAGCCGCGGAGGGTGCGGAAAGGAAAACGACCGGCATTATATAAGGTGTTGCCGGCAGGCAACAGAATCCTGCATAAAAACGCTTTACATGCAAAATAGTTGTTGCTAGCATTTAATGTAGATTATACGTATCGCGCCTAAACGGCCAATGTTCAAGGGAAAATTTGCGTTTGACGCCGATTTCATCGGCAGCCTGCTAAAACCCAAGTCGCCCCCTTTGATCGGCGTCGACATCAGTTCGTCGTCCGTGAAAATGGTGGAGCTGTCCGGGTCCGGCAGGGGGCGGTATCGTCTCGAGCGTTATACGATCGAGCCGTTGCCCAGGGATGCTGTCGTCGACGGCAACATCATGAACCTCGAAGAGGTGGGTGACGCGTTGCGTCGTGGATGGAAACGCATGGGATCCCGGGCCAAGAATCTGGCTATGGCGTTGCCCTCGGCAGCGGTCATCACCAAGAAGATTGTGGTGCCCGCCGGCCAGACCGATGAGCAACTTGAGGCCCAGGTCGAAACCGAGGCCAACCAGTACATTCCCTTCGCGCTCGAAGAGGTGAACCTCGACTTCCAGACCCTTGGACCGGCGCCCAACAGCACGGAAGATGTCGAGGTGCTGATTGCGGCTTCCCGCAAGGAAAAGGTCGAGGATCGAGTTGCCGTTGCCGAATCGGTCGGTCTCAAGGCGACGGTCATGGATATCGATGCTTTTGCCTCCCAGAATGCGTTCGAACTGATGCAGGGTCAGTTACCCGATGCCGGCCGCGACCAGACCATTGCGGTCGTCGACGTCGGGGCATCGATGATGAACATCAATGTATTGCGTAACGGTCAATCCGTATATATGCGCGAGCAGCCCTTCGGCGGCAACCAGCTGACGCAGGAAATCATGCGGCACTACAGCCTTTCGACTGAAGAAGCGGAAGCGGCCAAACGCAACGGCGGCCTGCCCGACACCTATGACTCCGAAGTGCTGGCACCGTTCATGGATACGCTGGCCCTCGAAATTGCCAGGGCGCTGCAATTCTTCTTCACTTCAACGCAGTTCAATCAGGTTCACCATATATTTCTCTCGGGCGGTTCGGCGACGATACCCGGTCTTCCGGAGGTGGTCGCGGAGCGCACTCAAGTCAATTCATTCGTTGCGAACCCGTTCGTTGGAATGGAAGTGTCCTCCAAAGTCCGGCAGGCGCAATTGGCTGTCGACGCGCCGGCGTTGCTGGTGGCCTGCGGTCTTGCACTGCGGAGGTTCGACGAATGATCCCGATCAACCTACTGCCCCACCGGGCGGAGCGGCGCAAGGCACAGCAGCGGCAGTTCTTCGTCCTCGCCGGCCTGACAATCGGCCTGGCTGCCGCAATCGTCGTGTCCGTGCACATATTTTTCGGGGGACGCATCGAAAACCAGGTAGAGCGCAACAAGTACCTGGAATCCGAGATAGTGCTGCTCGATAAGCAGATCGACGAAATCAGGAAACTAAAAGAACAGACGCAGGCACTGCTGGCGCGTAAACGCGTCGTGGAATCCCTGCAGACCAACCGGACCGAGACGGTGCGATTGCTCGACCAGTTGGTCCGGCAGCTTCCGGATGGCGTGTATCTCAAGTCAGTGAAACAGACGGGCCAGAAAGTAAATGTCGTCGGCTACGCGACCTCCAACGCGCGGGTTTCGACGCTCATGCGCAATTTCGAGGCTTCTCCCTGGCTTGAGAGCCCCTCCTTGATCGAAATCAAAGCGGTCACGGTAGAAAATGCACCCCTGAACGAATTCAATTTGAACGTCAATATTTCGCGGCCGAAAGAGGAAAGCGGCGCCGGTCAGAAACCGGCTGGGTCGACTGCTGCGCCTCCTGCGCCGAAAACCTGACGCCATGACGCTCGAAGACCTCAGAAGACTGAATCCGCGCGATATCGGCAGCTGGCCCGCGCTGCCAAAGCTGGGCGCGCTGTTCATCCTCCTGCTCCTGCTCGTGTTTGCCGGCTACTGGTTCGATTGGCAGAACCAGCTCGAGGAGTTGGCGCGGGATCGGGCGAAAGAGCAAGATCTGCGAACCTCGTTTCTGGACAAGAAAAAACAGGCAGTTAATCTAGAGGCCTATCGCAAACAGCTAGCCGAAATCGAGGAGTCTTTCGGCGAAATGCTGAAGCAGTTGCCCAATAAGTCGGAAATGGAGGCTTTGCTTACGGACATTAACCAAGCCGGTCTAGGTCGCGGCCTGCTGTTCGAACTGTTCCGTCCCGCTCCTGCGGAAACCCGCTCCGAGTTCTACGCGGAACTGCCGATCACGATCAAACTCGCAGGCAACTATCATGACATCGGGGCGTTCGCGAGCGACATATCCCAGCTTTCCCGCATCGTCACATTGAATGACATTGCGTTGAGCACAAGCAAGTCCGGCCTTACCCTTGATGCGGTCGCAAAGACGTTCCGTTATCTGGACGACAGCGAAGTCGCGGCTCAGCGCAAGGCCGCACGTGACGCCGCGGCTCCGAAGAAAAAATGATGCGAGCCTTTTTTACAATCGCTGTTGCTGCGCTGTTGATTTCCGGCTGCGGCGGCGAACAGTTTTCTGATCTCAAGCAGTTCGTTAAGGACTCGGGTGAAGGATTGCGCGGCCGAGTGGAACCTATCCCCGAGGTCAGGCAGTTTGAGCCATTTGCCTACAACGCCTTCGATCTGCCGGATCCTTTCAAACCCCGCAAAACCATCGCCGATACGCGCGGAGGGGCCGGCGGCGGTCCGCGTCCCGACCTCAATCGGCGCAAAGAAGCGTTGGAAGCGTTTCCGCTGGAAAGCCTGCAGATGGTCGGCACCCTCGAACAGAAGCAGGTTCGCTTCGCGCTGATCAAGACGCCGGACAACAACCTTTATCGCGTCAAGTCCGGCAACTATCTTGGACAGAATTTCGGTGTCGTGACCTCGATCAGCGAATCGACGGTGACACTCAAGGAAGTCATCCAGGATTCGTCATCGGGATCCTGGACCGAGCGCACAAGCAGTTTGCAGCTGCTCGAGCAATGAACTAAGGAGCACGCGAATATGAAACGCATCGGTCGTTTGATCAAACTTGCAGCGCCGCTGGGACTAGTGTTCCTGCTTAGCATGGCTGCCCATGGCCAGGATAAATCCGCGCCTCCTCCCGGCAATGTCATTCAGTCGATAGACGTTTCCACACAGGCGGGGACCGTGACCGTCAAACTCGGATTCAAGGATGCGCCGACCAATCCGCCGGCAGCGTTTACCGTGAACAACCCGCCTCGCGTCGCGTTCGATTTTCCCAGCACCGCGAATGGTCTCGGCAAGAATTCGCAGGACGTCAATCAGGGCGACTTGCGCACAATCAGACTGGGTCAATCCGGGGGCCGTACGCGAGTGGTGTTCAACCTCGCAAAGATGGTGAAATACGACACCAAGATCGATGGCAACACGGTCATCATCACGCTCGAAGGCGGAGCGGCTGCGGCGGCGGCGGCCACGACGGACTCTTCCACGGCATTTGCAGAACCCAAGGCAACCGGCGAAGGCCATGCGGTACGCGACGTCGATTTTCGCCGCGGCAAGAACGGCGAAGCGCAAATCATCGTTGACCTCTCGGACGCCACGACAGGCATCGATCTGCGCCAGCAGGGAAGGAGCATTCTGGTCGACTTCATCCAGACTGCCTTGCCGCCGGCACTTGAACGGCGATTCGACGTCACCGACTTCGGCACCCAGGTCGAAAATTTCGAAGTCACCCGGTCCGGAGCCAACACCCGCTTAACGATAGTTCCGAAGGGACGATGGGAACAATCCGCCTATCAGACGGACAATCGTTTCATCATCGAGGTCAAGCCGGTGGTCGAAGAGGCCGGCAAGCCAAAAGCCTCAAGCGGCTATACCGGCGAAAAGCTGTCCCTGAACTTCCAGAATATCGAAGTGCGCGCGGTATTGCAGGTGATCGCCGATTTCACGAGCCTCAATATCATCACCAGCGATACCGTGAGCGGCAACCTCACCTTGCGCCTGAAGGATGTGCCCTGGGACCAGGCGCTGGACATCATTCTGCAGGCCAAGGGCCTGGATATGCGCAAGACCGGCAATGTGGTCTGGATTGCGCCGCGAGATGAACTCGCCACCAAGGAGAAACTGGCGCTGGAATCCCGGCAACAGATTTCCGAACTGGAGCCATTGCGCACTGAAAGTTTCCAGTTGAACTATCAGAAAGCCGAGGATTTCCAGAAAGTCATAACCGACGCTACGCAGAGAATTCTTTCCAAGCGGGGCAGTGCCGTCATCGATCCGAGGACGAACCAGATTTTCGTCCAGGACACGCCTACCAAACTCGACGAAGTGCGGGATTTGTTGAAGAAAACCGACAGGGCGGTGCGCCAGGTTTTGATTGAAGCCCGTATTGTCGAGGCTACCGATACCTTCAGCAAAAACGTGGGCGCCAGGCTCGGATTCAACGATTTGACCGGCCGCGGCCAACAGATACCAGGTAGCACTAGCCGGGCCACAGTCGGTGGCGGCTTGGCATCTACCGGCGCCTTTACCGGCCAGACTTCCAATACGCCTGATTTCTTCACGGACGGGCTGTCGTCGAATATGGTGGCTCCTGGCATAGGGGGCGTGGCAGCAGGGCAGTTCTCGCTGATTCTCATGAATAACGCGATGTCGAAATTCCTGAATCTCGAGATCAGCGCTTTGCAGGCGGACGGCAAAGGCAAGATTATTTCCAGCCCACGCGTGATCACAGCGGACAACGTGGAAGCCATTATCGAGCAAGGTACGGAAATTCCCTACCAGCAGGCCACGAGCAGCGGTGCGACCAGCGTTTCTTTCCGCAAGGCAACGCTAAGTCTCAAGGTCAAGCCGCAAATCACACCTGACGACAACATCATGATGAAGTTGAATGTCGCCAAGGACAGTGTCGGTGCGAATACCAGTGCCGGCCCCGCCATCGATACCAAGCAGGTATCGACCGAAGTGCTGGTGGAAAATGGCGGCACGGTGGGTCTGGGCGGCATTTATACCCAGGACGAATCTTCGACTATTACCAAGGTGCCGTTACTTGGCGACATCCCGATTATTGGTTTCTTTTTCCGCCAGGATCTCAGGCGAAACGACAAACAGGAATTGCTCATATTCGTTACGCCGCGGGTCGTCAAGGATTCCTTGAGCGTTCGCTGAACTATTTCAGTCACCGACGGCCGCTGTGATCCGCGGCCGTTTTTTTTGCCGCCTTACGGCCGCATAGCCGCGGTTTCGCTAGAATGGCCGCATGTTTAACGCGAATCCAGCATTTTCCGAGCAGGCCGATTCGGTCGTGCCGGGAAACATTTTCCTGGTCGGGATGATGGGCGCGGGCAAGACCTCGGTCGGACGTGTCCTGGCGAAGCGCCTGAACAAGGCTTTTTACGACTCGGATCACGTCATCGAAGAGCGCACCGGGGTGAAAATACCCGTGATCTTCGAGATCGAAGGCGAGCCTGGTTTTCGCCAGCGCGAATCGGCCATTATCGAAGAGTTGACCGCCCTGGACGACGTCGTGCTTGCGACCGGCGGCGGCGTGGTGCTGGCACAGGCGAACAGGGAAAGGCTGCGGGCCAGGGGCACGGTCGTCTACCTCCGGGCCAGTGTCAAGGATCTGCTCAACCGGACACGGCACGACAAGAATCGCCCGCTTTTGCAAACCGCGGATCCGCGCGCGAGACTCAATGAGTTGTTCGATATGCGCGATCCGCTCTATCGGGAAGTCGCACATGTCACGATCGACACGGGCAGCCAGAGTCTTACCACTCTCGTGAATCGACTGCATCACGTACTCGAAGCACGGGGTGATCGATCCGCTATGACGGACCAACCACAATGCGAACCGTAACCGTCGGGCTCGGTGATCGGGCCTATCCGATTCACATTGGAGAAGGACTACTTTCACGCGGTGACCTGTTCCTAGCGCACTTGTCCCAGCGCAAGGTCTCAGTCGTTACCAATACCACGGTCGCATCGCTCTACCTTGAGAAATTCAGTGCGGCCCTGCGCGCCGCCGGGGTGGAAATCGTCCCGGTCGTCTTGCCGGACGGCGAGCAACATAAAAACTGGCTGACTCTCAATTCGATCTTCGATGCGCTGCTGTCGAATCGTTGTGAACGTAAATCCGCAGTCATTGCGCTCGGCGGTGGAGTGGTCGGCGATCTTGCGGGGTTTGCTGCCGCCAGCTATCAGCGAGGCGTGCCGTTCATTCAGGTGCCAACGACGCTGCTCGCGCAAGTGGATTCGTCCGTCGGCGGCAAGACCGCAATCAATCATCCGCTCGGGAAGAACATGATCGGTGCGTTCTATCAGCCGCGCATGGTCATGGCCGATACGGCCGTGCTCGACTCGCTCCCGGCCCGCGAACTCTCCGCCGGTCTGGCCGAGGTGATCAAGTATGGCTTGATCATGGATTTGCCGTTTCTCGGGTGGCTCGAAGCCAACATGGACAGATTGAACGAGCGTGACCCTGCGGCACTTGCCTACGCCGTTACGCGTTCATGCGAGAACAAGGCGGCCGTCGTTGCAGCCGACGAGCGCGAGTCCGGTGAACGTGCCCTTCTCAATCTCGGCCATACCTTCGGCCACGCAATCGAAGCCGGGTTGGGATTCGGTACATGGCTTCACGGCGAAGCCGTGGCGGCCGGTACCATCCTGGCGGCGCGACTCTCCGAGCGCATGGGGTTGCTGACCGCCAATGACGTGGAACGCGTCGCCCGCCTGTTCGCGCGCGCCGGTCTTCCGGTCGAAGCGCCTTCGCTGGGCCAGGATCGTTACCTCGAGCTCATGGGGCACGACAAAAAAGTCGAAAATGGCAGGCTACGCCTGGTATTGCTTCAGTCTTTGGGCAAGGCTTTCATGACGGCGGATTTCGACTTGCGGGACTTGCGCGAAGTGCTCGCGGGAGCGGCGGCGCATGTATGACCTGGCGGCCTACGCCGCCAATCCCGCAAGCTCCCGCGGCAGGCAGTTCAACGAACCCCCCCCCGTCGGACGCACCGAATTTCAGAGGGATCGCGACCGCATCGTCCACTCCACGGCGTTTCGTCGCCTCGAGTACAAGACCCAGGTTTTCGTGAACCACGAAGGCGATCTCTTTCGCACGCGACTGACCCATAGCATCGAAGTCGCGCAGATAGGACGTTCGGTGGCGCGCAATCTGGGCCTCAACGAAGACCTGGTCGAGGCGGTATCGCTGGCGCACGACCTCGGGCATACGCCTTTCGGCCATGCTGGCCAGGACGCGCTCAACGAGTGCATGAAGGACCACGGAGGCTTCGAGCACAATCTGCAGTCGTTGCGTGTCGTCGATGTTCTGGAGCAGCGTTATGCGGCTTTCGAAGGGTTGAACCTGTGCTTCGAGACCCGCGAAGGCATCCTGAAGCATTGCTCAGTCAAGAATGCGCAGAAGCTGGGCGAGATCGGCGAGCGCTTCATCCGCAAACTACGCCCCTCGCTGGAAGCACAGATCGCCAACCTGGCCGACGAAATCGCCTATAACAACCATGATGTCGACGACGGATTACGCTCGGGCCTGATCACGATCGAGCAATTGTCGTCCGTGGCGATATTCTCGCGCCATCTTGACAGCGTCAAAGCCCAGTACCCGGCGCTTCTCGACCGCCGCCTTATTCATGAAACGGTCAGGCGCATGATCAACACGCTGGTTTCCGATCTCACCGAACGCAGCAGGG
>DASWEZ010000065.1:0-13382 GCA_036394495.1 Burkholderiales bacterium | reverse complement strand
GGCAATAAAGACGCTGGTCTATCACAAGAATATCCCGAACGAACTCCCGGCATTCGACGATTCCGGTGCCCATGATCCGGGACTGGAGCCTTTTCCCGCATCACGCCCTGCCGCCACCGATCTGGCCAAGGAAACTGGCGAATCGATGGGAATCAAGGTCAAGCCCACAGGCAATCGCCGGCTGCAACCGGTGGCGAACAAGTTCTTCTACTGGTTGCGGGCAAGCCGGCTGGAGACCAATCGCGTCGCCTACTGGTGGGCCAACCGCATGCTGGCGACGAATCGTCCGCTGGAGGAAAAGATGGCGCTGTTCTGGCACGGCCATTTCGCCACCAGTGAAGAAAAAGTCCGCGACTACCGCAAGATGCTTAAGCAGAACGAACTGTTCCGCGCGCAGGGCACCGGCAACTTCCGCGACCTGCTGATCAGCGTCGCACAGGATCCGGCGATGCTCGCGTTCCTCGACGCCGGGGTAAACGTAAAAGGCGCGCCGAACGAGAACTTCGCACGCGAGATCATGGAAATGTTCTCGATGGGCGTGGGCAACTACAGCGAAACCGACATCCGTGAAGCGGCGCGCGCATTCACCGGTTGGAATTTCGTCGATCTCGAATTTGTGGTCACACCCGAAAAACACGACGCGACGACCAAGACGTTTTTCGGCAAACAGGGCAGCTTCGACGGCGTCGACGTCATCGACGTAATTCTGTCGCAGCCGGTCACCAGCGAGTACGTTGCGGCCAAGATCTACCGCTACTTCGCGCGCCAGGAACTTTCTCCCGAACTGCGCGCGGATCTCGGCGCCCGATTGCGCGAGTCCAATTACGAAATCGCGCCGCTGCTCGAAACGATCTTTCTGTCGAAAGACTTCTACGCCCCGCCATCGATAGCAACGCACATCAAGTCGCCGGTCGAACTGGTGATTTCGACTTACAAGAAATTGGGATTGACCGAAGTGCCCGGCGTACCCGATTTCAACGACCTTACCGAAGCTCTCGGCCAGAAACTGCTCTATCCGCCGACGGTCGCGGGCTGGGCCAACGGCAAGAGCTGGATCACGCCGGGCCTGCTGCTGGCGCGCGGCAACTTCGTCTACGACACGCTGTATCCGGACATCAATTTCCTACCGCCCGATCGCTACCCGCTTACGGACTACAAGATCGGCGCCGTGAACGAAAAGCTCGCGCTGGGCCAGGATGTCACCAGCGCCACCAAGCCCGAAGCCAAGGAAGTGACTTCGATGTCGATGCAGGCGGATCGCGACGAGGATTTCAATACGCGTCTCGCGAGCTTCCGCGGCTGGCAGATGGCTCTGCAGAAAGTGAAGCCGATCCCGCGCGCAACCGCGCAAGTCGACCTGTCGGCGATGGTGCTGGGTGCGGGCTGCAAGACAGCGCGCGAGGCCACCGACTACCTGCTGGCCCGTTTCGTGTCGGTGCCCCTGGACGCGAGCACGCATGAGCGGATCGCAAAATTCCTGGCGAACGAACTGGGCACGGCCGACCTCGCGGCTGCGACGAGCTTCCTCGAGGAGCCGTTGCGCACCACGCTGCACGTGATTCTGTCGCTGCCGGAGTATCAACTCGGTTAACTAGCCAACCACCACCTCACCCCGGCCCTCTCCCCCGTGAGACGGAGAGGGAGGAGGAAAAGTCTTATGAAAACGAATACACAACTACTCAAACCTTGGACCCGCCGCGAGATTCTGCGCGCCGGACTCGCAACGCTCGGCGCAAGCGCGATGCCACTGGTTTTTTCGCGTGCGATGGCCGCGGACGCGGCGCCTTCGAACCGCATCCTGGTCGTGCTCGAACTGTCCGGCGGCAACGACGGGCTGAACACGCTCGTGCCCTACGCGGACGATGCCTACTACCGCCATCGCCCGAAAATCGGCATCCGTCCCGACAAGCTGCGCAAGATCGACGATCGCTACGGCTTCAACTCCGGGATGGCGGGGTTCGAACGGCTGTACAAGGACGGCAGGATGGCCGTCGTGCACGGCTGCGGCTACACGCAACCTTCCTTCTCGCATTTCACGTCGATGGCGTATTGGCACACCGGCGCGCCGAACAGCGGCGAAGAGTACGGCTGGATCGGCCGGGTTGCCGATGCGATCGACACGCGTGCGACGCCTAACTTCATCGTAAATATCGACGAGGTGCAGTCGTTGGCGGTGCGCGCCCGCGAGCATGTACCGGTGGTGTTCGACGATCCGGAGAAATTCGGGCGCAAAGGCCTCTACCAGGAGCGTCCGCTTCTCGATCGCGCGCCGGACATGGAGCCGGACGCCAGTGCTTCGAAGCACTATCTGCTGGACGTGGCGAAGAGCGCGCGCGAAGCCTCGCAACTGGTGCGCGACGCCTGGTCCGGTTACAAAACCCCGGTCGACTACGGGATCGTGCCGGTGCAGCTTCCGAAAATCGCCTCGTTGATTGCCGCCGGCATGCCGACGCGACTGTACTACACCACGTATCGCCACAATGCCTTCGACACGCACGTTCAGCAGTCGGACCTGCACCAGCGCCTTCTCACTTATGTCTCCGACGCGATCGCCGGCTTCATGAAGGACATGGACCGCATCGGGCGCGGCAACGACGTGACGGTGCTCGTATTCTCGGAGTTCGGCCGCCGTGTGCCGGAAAACACCAGCCTCGGAACCGACCACGGCACCGCCAACCACATGTATGTCATCGGCAAGCCGGTCAAGGGCGGCCACTATGGGCAGGCACCCAGCCTGACCGAGCTGGACGAAGGCGACAACCTCGTCTTCACCACAGATTTCCGCCGCGTCTATGCCAGCGTGATCGACGGCTGGCTCGGCTGCCGGGATGCCGATCAACTGCTGTCAGGCAAGTTCGAGACCTTCCCGGTCTTTTCCTGATTTCCGGCTTACAGCCGGCGCAACCCGTTTTCGGGTTTAATATAGGCAGTCGCGTCGGTTGGTCCGCCAAGCGTTTTCAAGGGGGGAAGCGCCTGCCCGAAGGGGCAGTCCAATGGCCGGCATGCGACTTGCCTTTGCATGCGACGTACGTACGGTTTCCGGCCTCCTGCCGGTTTGCCATCGCGTTCGGAACGGTATAATGGAAATCAAAAATAAAACATATGGCGACGTTCTCGTGCTCTCGCCCGAGGGCCGGATCGACCACGCCAACAGCGAAGACTTCCGCAACAGCCTCGTGCCTTTCATCGATCGCTGCAAGAGCGACTGCGAACGCATGGTGCTGGACCTCGCCGGGGTCGATTACATCAGCAGTGCCGGACTGCGCTGCTTCATGCTGGCGGAAAAACAGGCAAAGTCGCAGGGCGGCACGATCGTCGTCGCGGCGATGCAGCCGGTGGTGAAGGAAATTTTCGAGATCAGCCGGTTTACGCTGGTATTCGACACCTTCGCCACGGTGCGGGAAGCAATCGCCAAATTCTCACCCGCGGCCCTCAAGGCCTATCAGGCCTAGAGAGGTACGGGATGCTGGTACGTTTCTGGGGAACGCGCGGTTCCATTCCTGTCGCGTTGACTTCGTCCGATATCCGCCGCAAGGTCGAAACGGCGCTTTCGATGGCCATCGCCAAGGGCGTGGACTCGCCGGACAAGGTGCGGTCCTTCATCGACAACGATCTCGATTTTTCGATCGCACAGACCTACGGCGGGCAATCGCCCTGCGTGGAGATCGAAACCGGGCGCGCGGAATACCTGGTTTGCGACATGGGCAGCGGCGCGCGTGCATTCGGCGGCCGCATCATGGCGGCGCAAAAATCCGATCCGATCGTGGTCAACGTGCTGATGTCCCACGTGCACTGGGACCACATCATGGGTTTTCCCTTCTTCACGCCCGCCTACGTTCCCGGCGCGCGCATCCGCATATTCGGTTGCCACGACGTGATCGAGAAGGCGTTCCGGCTGCAGCAATCCGCCCCCTGCTTTCCCGTGGACTTCTCCCGGCTTTCCGCCGACATCGAATTCGTCAAACTCGAAGCCGGCAAGACCGTCGACATCGCCGGTTATCAGGTCACACCCAAACTCCAGCGTCACACCGGCGACTCCTACGGTTATCGCTTCGAACGCGACGGCAAGGCGATCGTCTATTCGACCGATTCCGAACACAAGCTCGAGGATCCGGCCGAGACGGAAGAATTCGTCGCCTTCTTCCGCAATGCCGACCTTGTGATTTTCGATGCCATGTATTCGCTGCTCGATGCAGTGTCGGTCAAGGAAGACTGGGGGCATTCCAGCAACATGGTCGGCGTGGAGCTGGCACAACTGGCGAACGTCAAGCATTTGTGCATGTTCCATCACGAGCCGGCGTTCAATGACGAGCGAATCCAGTCGGTGCTCAATGAAACCATCCGCTTCGAGCAGCTCACGCGCGGTGATCGGGCCCTGATCGTCAGCGCCGCCTTTGACGGCATGGAAATCGAGGTTTGACCGAAGCCGGCCAAAACCCGGGGGCGAACGCGCCGCGCCATCGCGCCGCGCGCACTTTACGGTCGGTGCTGGTCGGCGGCCAGGGGCGGCCCCTGGGCGCGGCACTGCTTGTCGCATTGCTGGTGCTTTCGCTGTTTCCCTCGCTTCCCGCCCTGGACGAATTGCGCATGGCGCTGTTCGACGGCTATCAGAAAGTGGTGCCGCGAAAGCGCACCTCCGCACCGGCCGTCATCGTGGCGATCGACGAAAAGAGCCTGCGGGAACTCGGCCAATGGCCGTGGCCGCGCACGACCATGGCGGAACTCATCGAAGCAATCGCAAAGAATGAACCCGCCGCAATCGGCGTGGATGTACTTATGCCGGAACTCGACCGCATGTCGCCGGCCAGCATCGCCGGTCTGATAGAAAGGCTGGATTTCAAACTCGCCCAACGCCTGGCGAAGCTGCCCAGCAATGACTCCGTACTGGCCGAAACGCTGCGCCGGCATCCCGTGGCACTCGGCATCGCCGGGGTCGAACAGAAGGGATCCGCCGCTGCCAACAGCCGGACTGCGCCGTTTCGCATACGCGGCAGCGATCCGACTCCGCATCTGCGGCATTTCGCTGGAACACTGCGCAGCCTGGAACAACTGGATGCCGCCGCACCAGGGCACGGCTTGCTGAGCGTCGATCCGAGCGGAGGCGTCGTGCGCCGGGTTCCTTTGCTGGCATCGGTCGATGGCGTGCTGACACCGGCCTTGTCCATGGAAGTCCTGCGAATCGCAACCCGGACTCCCGCCTTCGTCGTGGTCGGTGAACCGGATCGCATGACAGGGATCGGCATCGGCGACGTCTTCATTCCGACCAATGCCGACGGCACGGTGTGGGTGCATTTCGGCCTGCACGACGAGGACCGCTTCGTTTCGGCAGCCGACGTGCTGCGCGGACGCGTCGACCCCGAACTGATGCGGGGCAAGATTGCGCTCATCGGCGCAACCGGGCTGGGTTTGCTGGACTATCAAACCATCCCGAACGGCCAGCGCATACCTGGCATCGAAATCCACGCGCAGATCCTGGAAAGCATCTTCGAGGACAGCCTTTTGCAGCGGCCGGAATTCCTCAGGAATGTGGAGCGCGTGGTCCTGCTTGTTTCGGGGTTGATTCTGATTCTCGCCGTTCCCGCAGTGAAGCCTAGGATAGCGGCATTTATCTATGCAGTCCTGATCGCTGGTCTTCTGGCGGCGGGGTTTGCGCTTTACTACTGGCAACACATGCTGGTCGACGTCGCCTGGCCCGTCGCTCTCTGCACGATATTATTCGGCGTCATGCTCACTGGCACACTCGCCGAAGCGGACCGGCAGCGCCGCACGTTACGCCAGGCGTTGCAGGCGGAGCGCGAAGCGGCCGCGCGCGCAGCCGGCGAACTCGAGGCCGCGCAACGCATCCAGATGGGCATGCTGCCTCCGCCTTCCGCGAGTTTCTACGGTGACACGCGTTTCAGCCTGCAAGCCCTGATCGAGCCCGCGAAATCGGTCGGCGGCGACCTCTATGATTTCTTCAAGCTCGATGGCGACCGCTTGTTCTTCATGGTCGGCGACGTGGCGGGCAAAGGCTTGCCGGCCAGTATCTTCATGGCGGTGAGCAAGGCGTTGTACAAAAGCGCGGCATTGCGGATGGAGCGAGGCGCGGACATCGGCGAAGTCATGCGCGCGGCCAACGCGGAGATCGCCCGCGACAATCCCGAGATGCTGTTCGTGACGGTGTTCGCCGGAATTCTGGACCTGAGGACCGGCGAACTGAACTGGTGCAACGCCGGGCACGATCCGCCTTTCTGTTTGCGTCCGGGCCAGAAATTACCGGCCAGGCTCGAAGGCGAATCGGGCCCGCCGCTGTGCGTGATCGAAGGCTATGCCTACAACCCGGAACGATATGCCTTGCTGCCGGGCGAAGCGCTTTGCCTGTTTACGGATGGGGTTACGGAGGCGATGAATGCAGCCGATGAACTTTACGGACGGCAGCGATTGTTTTCCGTACTGAAGACCTCGTTCGGCGCGACCGAGGCACTGCAGCTGGTCAATGCGATCAGGGACGATGTTCGCGCCTTCGTGCTGGACACCGAGCGCTCGGACGACCTCACGATCCTGGCATTGCGCTGGAATGGCGGTGAAGTGTGAACGGCAGATTGCAGGGCGTGGAGGCAATCAGCCGTACGCAACGCTCAGCGCACGTTGATTTCGACGCGCCGGTTCTTGGGTTCGGAAACGCCTTCGGCAGTCGGAACCAGCGGCTCGCGCTTGCCGCGGCTGGACACTTCGACGCGATCGGCGGCGATGCCTCGCTGGACGAGATCGTCACGCACACGTTGTGCGCGTTGCCGCGACAACTGGTCGTTGAACTGGGCATTGCCGACCGCGTCGGTATGTCCGATGACCTGGATTTCCGGATACGGCCTGGCCGCGATTTCGGCAAATACGCGCTCGAATTCGCGCTCGGAATCGGGCGTCAACTCGTCTTTTCCTTCCAGGAAATAAAGCAGGAACGTGGCAGGACGTCCGGGCAATGCCGCCACGACGGAAGAAAACTCGCTCCTTGCCTGCTCGGCGTCGTACGTGACGGGTTGCATTTCGCCGGGACCGTCGATATGCGCGCCAGCGTAGGCTTGGTCCAGAAGCAGTTCCTTGCCGCCTTCGGTTCTGACCACCACACCGCCAATCTTGCCGTTCGGCTTGGGCAGCAGGACGATCAGATCGTTGCGTGCCGGCCGGTCCGACGGGCGCAAAGCTTCGGGTTCGATCGGCTGCTGGGACTTGGTCCAGCGAACCGGTTGGGAACCTGCGTTCGGCTGGGACCCGAACAGCGCACAACCGGCCACCATCGCCGCGATGATGGCCGACGCGAGAGCAACACGCATCAGTTGGCGGCGGGCTCGTCCACTTTGACGATAAATTCAGTACCGCGCACGCCCATGATGGCGGCGGGGGTCTTGATTCGCATGGCTTCCGGGGATTGCTTGACGATCTTGCCGGAGACGACGGCCAGCGTGCCCTTTTTAAGGCGGGTATCGAACTCGCCCTGGTGGGTCGTGCTGTCGAATACGAAGCGCTCGATCACCAGTTCGCTGTTCGGACCGGCCGACAACAAGCTGTTGTCATGGAAGGTAATGCCGACCGAACCGTCGGAACCGGTTTTTACCGTATCCTCGACTTCGACGACGGCTCCAACCGGAGCTGCCATCAGCTTGCCGTTGCGCTCGATCTGTACGTCGCCCTTGGATACCTTGATGCGTCCGGCATCGCCGGCAAACGCATGCGTGCACATCCACGCAGCGGCCAGCAAGAGCACGCCAAAAACGAGGATATCTCTTTGGAATGTCGATACTTTGGTCATTTTGCCCTCTTCGGTTCTGGATCGTCATGTCGGCAAACATCGCCGGTCACGGATTTATAGTGCAAGAACCATGCACGTCACCATGATAACAGTGGGCCTGCCCCTTGCTGCAAGTGGCAAATGCCTGTGCGATTTGAGAAAAACATGAACCGCCTGAATCGCGTCTTCCCCGCGCGGCTGCGGGCCTTCGAGCAAGTCAAAGCACTAATCGACGAATTCGGTGCGGTGGCTGCACTCGGCAGCGAGGATCGCCACAAACTGACGCTAATTGTCGAGGAATTGTTCACCAATACCGTAAATCACGGCCACAGGGGCGACAGCGACGCCCCGGTCTCCATCACCTTCGAGGAAGAAAAAGGCGAAGTTCAATTGATTTACGAAGATTCGGCGCCGCAATTCGATCCTTTTGCAACGGGTAAGCGCACCGACATCGAATCGACCATCACGGACCGGCGCGTCGGCGGCCTGGGAATATTCCTCACCATCGGCCTGACCGAAAAAGTTGCCTATAGTTACGTCGCAGGCCGCAATCGCATCTGTCTCAGACTTGTAGCAACCCGCAGCTAGTTTGTCGATTCGGCCTCGAGCCAGCGCCATGCCAGTGGCGAACGCCGCACGGCAATGTCGAGCAGGTAGAAACCTAGTGCCAGAATCGCAAACCACGGCCACAGTATCTGCGTGGTTCTGCTTGCGTCGCCTTGCTGTGCGAAAACCTCGGTTATGGACGGAGCGACTTTCCCTCCGGTGGCGCGCGCCAGCGCGCCCAGCAATTCGATGTCGGGCGGGAAGGCACGATATTCGTCGGCGTAGTCATGATGCAGTGTGCGCGTTCCCGCCCGCAGCGACGCCTGTTTCGACAACCCCGGCGAGTCGACGAGTTCGAAGCGTTCAGCCTGCATCGACCGGTCGACGGGCATGCGCAGCTGATAGGTGCCTGCGCCGCTCTGCGCGAGCCCGATGACGGATGTGCTTCCATCCTGCCGGGTTACCCGCACTTGCGGCGCCAGGCCGTTGCGATAGTTCCCATCCGGCGTCAGCATCGAAAGCCTGATCACCGCCTCGCCGCCCTCGCGTACGACGCGGAAGTCCAGTTCTTCGCCGGAATCGCGGCGCATGAGGTCGCGCACCTGTTGCGCCCAGAACTTGCCGTAACCGGGCCATTCGATCCAGTTTGACGCCCAGCGATTTTTTACGTCTGAGGTGAATGCAACAGTCTTGCCTAGGCCGTATTGCCAGCGCACTAGCAGCGGTGCGCCTGAGGGCGAGGCAAGCAGGATTTCCGCGTGATTGCGCGCTTTGCTGCTTACGTATCCCCTGAGTTCGGGCAGCCTGTCCACATCCACGCCGCGGAATGCCGCGCTGCGATGTTTGACGGCGGGCCTGAATGATTCTTCCAGCAGATTGGATCGCACCGCGCGCTCGGTCTCTTCGATGAAGATCTGCGGAATCGATTCCGCATTTTCGGCCACATATGCCCTGCCCTTGCCCCATCTGGCGATGTCGCCCATGAGGGTCCGGTCCGCATCCGCGCCGACCGCCACGGTGGATACGACGATCTTCTCGGCCGTCATGCGCTTGACCAGGGTTTCGAAATCCGCGGGATATGTATCACCGTCGGAGAGCAGGATCACATGCTTGGCCTTGGAATCGGTCTTCTGCAACAACCGGTAGACGATGCCGAGTGCCGGGTAAATGTTGGTCTGGCCGCTGGCCTGGATCCGGCTGATCTGGTCTTCCGCCTTGCGCCGGGAACGAACGTACTGCATCGGCACCGCGATATAGGTTTGCGAATCGAAGGCGACGACTGCGAAACGATGCTGTTCCTCGAGCAGGTCGAGCGCGGCACGGGTGGCTTCCTTCGCCATCTCCATCTTGCGGCCCTTCATCGAGTACGAACGGTCCAGCGCAACTACCAGCGCCAGATCCTTGCGCTTCTCCTGCGCGCGGAATTGCACCGGCAGTACGTTCTCCACCGCCGTATCGCTGTAACCCTGCTCGCCATGGACATTCTCGCCGCTGGCGAACAGCAGGCCGCCGCCCAAGTCGCGGACATAGGATTCGATGGCAAGCATCGCGTCGGCCGCAAGTGCCTTCGCCGGTGTGTCGCTGAGGACCACGGCATCGTAAGCGGCCAATCCGGCGGCTGATGCGGGCAGCGCAGCGGGCGCGATGACGCGCACGTCGAAGCCCTGGCCGATCAGCGCATCGGCCAGATAGCGCGCGCCTTCAGGGGGTCCGCCTTCGACATAAAGAACACGCGGCCGAGCTTTGACCCAGACCGACTGCTGCATGCGGTTGTTCCCGGATACGGTATCCCCCCTGGCGACGACTTCGGCCGACAGCGTCGCCGCTCCGGCCTGCGCGAGCTTTGCTTCGAAGTCAATACGATTCAATCCGCCTTTCAGTTGTACGTTGCGCGTGCCCAGCACGATCTTCGCGTTCCTGAGCGAGACCCTGGCCGCCGTGTCGACGGCGGAAATCACGCGCACGGTCATGGTGACGGATTCGCCGGCATGGACATCCACCGGCGCCTCGATGCCCGCGATCCAGGCATCGTTGTCCTCCCGGACTTTCGCCGGAATCGGATAAACGCGTACACCGGCTCGTATCAGCCGCGGCAGCGCTCGCCAGACGTTGCCGGCGGTCTGGTTGCCATCGGTCAGCAGCACGATGCGCTTCGCGCGATCGCGGTCCAGGCCCGTCAGCGCGGTATCCAGCGCTTGCTCGATATTGGTCGCCGCCTGGTCGATGACGCCCGGAGTAGACACAGCGCCGTTCACGCGACTTTCAGTGACCGCGATAGTGCGTATGTCCCCGGGTTTCTGCAGCATGACTGCGTGATCGGCGAATGCCAGATAGCGCGCCTGCGCCGGCGCGCCTTCGCGATCAGCCCGTTCGATCCACTTGATCGCCGCGTCGATGAAGGAGGAAGACACGCTGCGGGAAACGTCCAATGCATAGACGATGGAGACATCGCCCGAACTTGCGTTCCATTGCGGCCGCATCAAAGCCAGTGCGATCGCAATGATTGCGAGGCTTCGCAGAATCGTTGTCACCAACAGATGCCTTCGGTCAAGCCGGGTTCGGCTTCCGCCGGCCAGCCAGAACAGCAGCGGCACCGCTGCGAGCAACACCGTGGGCCAGGTGGTTTGAATGACGAACGGCAATGTCATACGGTCATCCGCCGATTCCAGCTCCACCACTCGAACAACAGCAGCATTGCGGCGACAAGCAAAAGCGCGAACCATGAATCGAATGCAATCGGGCGACTCGCGCCGATGTGCGTGTCCGTGTCCGGCTTGTTCTGCGCAAGGTCGGACTTGTTTACGTCGGTAATCCTGCGGTCGAACAGGTTCGCCGCGACGCGCAGGCGCTGGTGCGCGGATACCACCGCGAACAATCCGGGTGCGTCGGCTTCGAACAAGCTACCTCCGGCGATGGACTGCGACGGCAGTTCCTTCCCATCCGCCGCCACCACGCGCGCGTCGGACACGGGGACTTCGATCCACCCCAGTCCGCGGGCGATGAAGGCTTCTTCGCCAAGCATCCAGTTGAGCGCATTGTTCAGGAATATCGGGAAGCCGGCGTGCAGCGCGAAATTCGATTCGTCCAATGCAAATGAAAACGACACCCAGCGCGCCCCGGCCTCGTGCGCGACGATCAGCGGCGCGCCGCCGGGGCCGCTCGCCAGCACTGACTCGGCGTCTTTCGTGCGCTCCTTCAGATCGACGGGAAGAGCGCGATCGACATTCAGGTCGCGCAGTGAAATGTTCTCCAGCAGCGGATGCGCCGCGCTCGAGGCAGTGACGGATACGTTGGCGATTTCTTTTTGCGGCGGCGGCAGCCAGTCAGCACGGGAGGGTCGAAACAGCAGCGCGGGGACATGGGGACGGATCTTGGGCGCAAAGCGGTCGAACACGATCGCGTCGTAGTTGCGGTCGTCGACGTAGCGTGCGGGCGCGATGACGGTCAGGTTCACCCGTGGCTGGGCCTGCAGGGATTTTTCGAGGAAGGGATTGCCCCTGGTCACCAACGCAACGCGCGTTACGTGGCGAATCGGCAGGATCGAATAGGCGACGTCGTCGCTCGCAAGGCCGTCGCCAGGCATCGCGATCGATGCGCGCACCGGGCCGGCATCGAAGTCCGAAATGTCGAGCATCTCGTTGCGCGTGCCGCCCGCGGCAACACTCACCACGCGGGAGATGCGCTTGCCACCGACGCCGGCGAGGGCGAGTTCGATGCGCTTGTCGATGCCACTGGCGTTGACCAGTTCGATATAGGCCAGATAGCGGCGCGGATCGGCCGGCAGGGCGCGCACCTCGAAGGCCGTGATGCCCGCGTTTTCGACCGATTCGAAAACCGATTCCAGCCTCGCTTGCGGCGGTACGGAGCTGATCGAAACTCCGTCCGTGATCACCACCGTCTCGATGCCGGTGGATTGTTCGGGCAAAGGGATCACAGGTGCGTACCCGTATGCAATCCGCACGCCAGCGAGATGCTCCAGAGCGTCGTCGCGATTCTCGAATGCTGGCGTGACGACGCGCCGCATGGTATCCGCCAGCCAGATCTGGGTTCCGGGCGCACGCGACTGCATCAAAGCGCGCGCCTTGGCCAGCGCATGATCCCAGCGCGTCGCGCCGTCGGTGGTTCGCGTCGCCATGGTCGGCGAATCGTCGAGCACCATGATGAGTTTCGACCCCGTGGCGCCCGAGGTTGCCGCGCGCAGCGGCAAGACTGCGCTGACGATGGCTGCGGCAATTAGGGTCGCCAGCAGCAGGGACAACCACCAGCGCAGCCGGTCCGGGCTTGGATGACTTTCGCGCAGCACGCGATCCCATACCAGGCTGGACGGCACCATCACAGTTCGCGGAGGCGGCTTGAGCCAATACAGCAGCGCGACGACGCCCGCCACCACGATCAAAGCGAGCACCGAAAGGTAAAGCGGCAATACCAATGCGCTCATCGCAACAGGCCTTCGTCACGCAAGGCCCTGAGCATCAGTTCCTCGAGAGGCGTCTGCGTGGAAGCGCGCAGGTAGCCCCAACCGTGGCCGCGGCAGAAGCCTTCGATTTCCGCGCAATAGCGCATGAAAGTCTCGCGATAGGCCCTGACCAGATCGCGCGTCACCCGCGTGCGCGTGGAATGGCCCAGTTCGGAATCGACCAGGAGCACCTCGTCGGCGAGCTCCGGTTCGAGCTCTTCGGGGCTCGTCACGTGAACGGCAAAAACATCATGGCGGTATTCGCGAATGACCTGGAAGCTGCGCTCGAATCCTTCGCTGTCCAGGAAATCGGAAATCAGCACGACCAGTCCGCGCGTACGGCGCGCGCCGAAAAAGCTGCGAAACGCTGTTTGCAGGCTGGTGCCCCCGGCCGCTTGCAGGCGCTCGAGGAAATGCAACGATCTCCAGACCTGGTTCTTGCCGCGGCGCGCCGGCATTTCCTCGATCACGCCATCGGAAAACGCGACCAGGCTGACGCGATCGTGATTGATGAGACCGATATAGGCGATCGCAGCGGCAAACCGGCGCGCGAAGTCGAACTTGGACGGTGCGCCGAAGTCCATCGAACGGCTGACGTCAACGAAAACATAGACG
>DASWEZ010000064.1:0-1626 GCA_036394495.1 Burkholderiales bacterium | reverse complement strand
CCCGCCGCGACCAGTCGCCGCCGACGCGTTCGATCAGGCCGGCAAAATCCATCTCCTGGGGTGCGGGCGCAAGGGCTCCCGACAATTCCTGGCCGATCTGTCCGCCGTCGACGCCGAGCAGGAAACAGCGAATGGCGCCGTCGAGCTTCAGGAAATCGGCGCAAGCCGCTTCTAGGCTGGCGCCTGTTTCCATGAGAATGCCCGCCCGTTGGATCGCCGCAATGAAGGGTCGTCGCTCATCGCGGTAGCGATGGATGTCGCTGGGCGAGGAACTGCGCAGTTTCTTGATGTGCGAGGAATACAGGGTTTCTTCGTCCAGGGAGGCCCTGGACTCCACCTCGTGCGTCTGGCCCGGTTCATCCTGTTCCTTGTAACTGCTCCACAGGTTGTCGAGCACGCCGCCCGGCTCGTCGAATTCATCGACGTCGTCGTACAGCGGACCGAAATAGAAACCGCTGGCGAAATCCGCGTCGGATTCGATCGCCATCAGGGCCTCCTCTTTCGACTCCACGCCTTCCAGCAATACCAGCGTACCCATCTCGTGCAACAGCGACACCGCGTGCAGCAGCATTTTGCGCACCGATTCGTTCGCCACCGCGCTGGCAACGACGGAGTGGTCGATTTTCACGATGTCCGGACCGGTCCGCACCACGCTGTCGAGATCGGCGTTTTCCACGCCGAGATCGTCGATCGAGATCAGGCATCCCAGCGCGCGGTAGGCTTCGATCGCCGCATCGAGGCGTTCGAGCTTCAGCAGATAGGCGGGAATGTCCAGCACCACCCGGTGCTTCGGGATGCGGTAGTGATCGAACAATGCCGCGAGGAATTGCGCGCTGTGCCCGAAATCCAGAAAGACCTCGGGATGCAGGTTGAGGAACAGGAGATTTTGCGCGCTACGGCTGGATGCGAAATTATGGACGTGCACCGTCGTGCCGAGCAGGTCGAGCAGGCAGGTTTCGGAAAAATTATCCACCGGGCCGAACATCGACTCTGGTGCGACGATGCTGCCGTCCTCGCCGGCACCGCGCAGGTTGGCTTCGAAGCCAACGGCTTTCTTGTGCTGCAGGCTGAAGGCCGGCTGGAATACCGTCCGCAGCTCCAGGTCTTTGAACCATCCCGAAGCCCGGCCCGATTGCTCCGTGAGCATGCTCTGGACGAAGCCGAGGGTATAGCCGGGAAACTGAGCGCTCATGGGCACCTCATCTTGTAGAAGCGGGATCTAGTAGAAGCGGGCGCATCGTCGTGGATCGCCCGTACATCGGATGGACACCCGTGTCCGGATTTTGTTCGCGGAAATGCCCGATCCGTGGGCAATCCGGCTCACGCAGGACGGCCGATTGGTTGAACTTCTACGGTTTCGGGGTGGAATCGCCCGCCTGGGCGAGGAGCTTCGCCAGCCGCGACAGCCTTGGATCGGCAATGCCGGCGACTTCCAGGCTGGTTGCGGTATTGATGAGGTAGTCGGCACAACTGCCGTAGGCGCCATGCGCCCTGAGCGCGATGGAAACGATTTGCGCGTCGTCGAGCCGGCCGGCATAGCCGGGTTTTGTGCGGTTGACCACGAAGGCGATGGCCCGCGTCGCGGTTCCGTCAATGTCGACCGTGATCCATTTCGGCATGTAGGTG
>DASWEZ010000063.1:0-11215 GCA_036394495.1 Burkholderiales bacterium | reverse complement strand
TCGAGGGACTCGAGCCACAGCCGCAGAATGTCGGCGAGCTTACGCGGCTGTTCGAGAGGCTTGAATTCAAATCCTGGCTGAGGGAGTTGCAAGGACGAGAGACGCAGGACGCGGTACGGGATGAAAACCCCTCTTCAATTCCACCTGCCGAGTCCGCTCCCCGCGCCCCGCGCCCCGCCAGAGAATACGAGACCATCCTTACGGACGCACAACTCGATGCCTGGATCGAAAAAATCAAAGCGGCGCCGCTGGTGTCCGTCGATACCGAAACGACCAGCCTCGACCCGCTGACGGCACAGCTGGTCGGCATTTCACTGTCGGTGCAAGCCAATCGGGCTGCCTATATCCCTGTCGGCCATACTTATGCCGGCGCGCCGGTGCAGCTCGCGCGCAATCTTGTCCTTGCCAGGTTGAGGGATTGGCTGGAGAACCCGCGCTACCGCAAACTCGGGCAGAACCTGAAATACGACAAGCATGTGTTCGCCAACGCCGAAATCCTGCTGGGCGGCGTGGAGCACGACACTATGCTGCAATCTTATGTGCTGGAAAGCCATCGTCCACACGACATGGACAGCCTGGCCGCCCGCCATCTGGACCTGACCACCATCACTTACGACGATGTCACCGGCAAGGGAGCAAGCCGCATCCCGTTCGAGCAAGTGGAGCTCGTCCGCGCCACCGAATATGCGGCCGAAGACGCGGACGTGACGTTGCAACTGCATCAGGCGCTGCATCCGCAAATGGAACAGGATGCGAAGCTCCTGCACATTTACCGCAACATAGAAATGCCGGTGATGGAAGTGCTGTTCACGATGGAGCGCAACGGCGTCCTGCTGGACATCCAGCTTCTCGAGCAGCAGAGCCACGAACTCGGTGTCAAGATGATGGGGCTCGAGCAGGCGGTGCATCTGCAGGCGGGCCAGCCGTTCAACCTCAATTCGCCGAAGCAGCTGCAGGAGATCCTGTTCGAGAAGCACAAGCTGCCGGTAAAGAAAAAGACTCCCAGCGGAGTGCCTTCCACTGACGAAGACGTACTGCAGGAACTCGCGCTCGATCACCCGTTGCCGAAGCTGATCTTGGAATACCGCGGCTTGTCGAAGCTCAAGTCCACTTACACCGACAAGCTGCCGCGCATGGTGAATGCCAGGACCGGGCGCGTGCACACAAACTACGCGCAGGCCGTGGCAATAACGGGCCGGCTGTCGAGCAACGATCCGAACCTGCAGAACATTCCGGTGCGTACCGCGGAAGGCCGCCGCATTCGCGAGGCATTCATCGCGCCGCCTGGTTCGGTCATCATTTCCGCGGACTATTCGCAGATCGAGTTGCGCATCATGGCGCACCTGTCGCAGGACAAGGGCTTGCTGAGGGCATTTGCGGCGGGCGAGGACGTGCATCGCCACACCGCGTCGGAAATATTCGGCATTGATTCAGCAGTGGTTGCCAGCGAGCAACGCCGTTACGCCAAAGTCATCAACTTCGGCTTGATCTACGGCATGTCCGCGTTCGGATTGGCTTCGCAACTCGGCATCGAGCGCTCCGCCGCGCAACAATATATGGAACGCTACTTCCTGCGTTACCCGGGCGTGAAGGACTACATGGAGCGCACTCGCGAAAGCGCGCGCAACCTCGGCTATGTGGAAACCGTATTTGGGCGCAGGCTGTACCTGCCCGAGATAAAAGCCAGCAATCCGGCGCGGCGCCAGGGTTCGGAACGCGCTGCCATCAATGCGCCAATGCAGGGAACCGCGGCCGATCTGATCAAGCTGGCGATGATCGCGGTGCAGGGATGGATTTCAACTTCCCGCATGAAGAGCCGGCTCATCATGCAGGTGCATGACGAACTCGTACTGGAAGTGCCGAGCTCGGAAATCGATTCCGTGAAAACCGAATTGCCGAAGCTGATGAACAGCGTCGCGAAGCTGGATGTGCCGTTGGCGGTCGATCTCGGGGTGGGACCGAACTGGGAAAAAGCGCACTAACCGCCAGGGCCTGAAAAATGGCTCCTTTTCATCGTCCGCCTGCTAGCCCTTCAGGACGCGCCGTCTTTCCCATAAGTCATCTTGTCGGGATTGCGGGTAATCATCCCGCATGCCGCGCGCATTCCGGAATTGCCGGCCGGCTGGGTCTTGAAGTCGTCCCTGTCGGCGTGCACGATCAATCCGCGGCCGATGATGCTGTCCGCGCCGTTGCCGAAGGCAATATCGGCCACCTCGAACGTAGCGTAAATCTCGCCCTTCGCATCTGCGGTAATGTTGCCGAGATCGCCGCTGTGCCGCGGCCGTCCGCTCGGCCCGCCATGATCGGAAGACGTCGGATTGAAATGTCCTCCCGCACTGCTGCCGTCCCGTGCCGTGCAGTCGCCGCTCTCATGGATATGCAGGCCATGAATGCTGTTGGGCTTGAATCCGGTCATGTTGACATTGACCATCGCAACCCCGCCCGAGCGCACAAATGTCGCTACGCCGTGCACCGAGCTGCCTTGCGTCGAGGAAAGCACGGCGATCGCCGACGGATCCTCGTAAATGGTGGCGCCGTTATGCGTCGCGCACGCGGGCAATATGACCGCGCATAACCCGATGAGCGCCAGCTTGCTGCAAGTAACCATATGCCGTTTTCCGGTCTGGACAATGTCGTTTGAGCATGCCGTGGTCCATAAGTTCGAAAAGCATCACGGCCCCCGCTCTCATTGCAGGCTCGCCGAACCCGGACCCATCGCCGCAAACGCGTACCGCACCCGCGCAGGTAGCCTGTCGAACACGACCACGACCGATCCTTTACGGGTCGCCGCAAGATCGCACGCAAAGGACAGCGCCGCTTGCGGCGCCTTGAACAGTGCAAGCGCACCGCTTATCCCGTCCTCGACAACCTCCCAAAGACCGGATGTACCGCGAAAGATCCGAAATGCCGGCGGGGTTTCCCGATTGGTTTGCATCGCAGCCCTCCTCGATCCTGATTGGTCTGTTTGTTGACAAACTCTAGCCACCTCGCATGCAAGCTCCAGCATTGCAATCGATGTGCCAATCTTTATCGCAAGCCGGCCTGGTTGTTATTGCATTGAAGCGGCAGATAGTTAGGACTTCGAAAATGGCGACCTGTCGTCATTGGCGGACAGCAACTTGCATGTACAGCTTACAGCCCGACTGCAACTTTTACTGACAGCCCTTTGTGCGGACCATTCGCTATTACACGTTTGCGCCGACGCTCACGCGCAGCCGCTCAGTGAAAGAAAATATAGATAATTACGAGTACGAACATCGGCACACCAAGCAGCCATGCGAGAAGATATTTACCCATGATGTTCTCCTGAATGAGTTGAACCGTAGACGGAGCGGGCTCGCGTGCCATGCGGTTGCGGAGAGAAACTACAAATGACGTGCCATGGTCCGGAGGATGTACTGCAGGGACCGCGACCTGCAATCGACGCCGGACACACCGCTTCGATCGATGGCGGAATGGAAACGACGGGACGGCGATGTTCCCGGATTGCAGCATTAGTATCTATCCGATCGCGCGCGGTGCGATCCACGCCAGCGAGTGACGCCGCGAATCAGGTGCGGGTCAGCGTGATGGCCTTTTCCGGACAGGCGGCAACGCAAAGCCCGCAGGCATGACAGGCATCGGCGTTCGAAGCAAACGCCTGCTGCCAGCGATGCGCGAAACCCTTGAGCTTTCCGCGCAGGCTCAGGCCGCGCCTCAATTCGGCTTCGACCGTCCCCATCGTGAATACGTTGTAGGGACAGACCGCGACGCATTCCTTCTTGCCTTCGCAGCGATTCCGGTCGATGACCGGCCGAATGATGCCTGGTTCCTGTTTGCAGTCCGTCTCCTCGACTGCCACTAGCGCGATTCCTTCGTCATCGTCACATCAGCCGACCGGCTGCAGCGCCCGGTCAGGTTCGCCACTGCTCAGCGAATACTGGATGCCGTAAAGGTTGGCGTAGATGCCGCCTTTGGCGAGAAGTTCGGCATGCGTGCCGATCTCGGCGATTTCACCCCTGTCGAGTACCACGATGCGGTCCGCATTTTCGATGGTGGAAAGCCGGTGCGCGATGACGATGGTGGTACGCCCCTGCATGAGTTGCTCCAGCGCGGCCTGCACGTGCTTTTCCGATTCCGAATCGAGTGCCGATGTCGCTTCGTCCAGGATCAGGATCGGGGCGTCCTTCAATATCGTACGCGCAATCGCCAAGCGCTGGCGTTGGCCGCCGGACAACCTTACGCCATTTTCCCCGATCAGGGTGTCGAAGCCTTGCGGCATCGCGCGAATGAATTCCAGCGCATGTGCCGCGGAGGCTGCGCGTTCTATCTCCGCCCGGCTCGCCCCCGCTGCATGCCCGTACGCTATGTTGGCCGATACCGTATCGTTGAATAGCGCGACTTCCTGACTCACCAGTGCGATGTTCCGGCGCAGGCTGGGAAGCGACAACGCTTCGATGTCGTATCCGTCTATCGTCATGGTGCCGGAATCCGGGTGGTAGAACCGCGGCACCAGGTTCGTGAACGTCGTTTTGCCGCCGCCAGATGAACCCACCAGGGCAATGGTTTCTCCGGCACGAATCGATATCGTGATATTTTTCAAAGCCGACTGGTCGGTGCGAGGGTAACGGAAACTGACGTTGTCGAAGCCGATATCTCCGCGTGCGCGCTCCAGCATCGTTTTGCCTTCATCTTTTTCCGGCTTCTCGTCCAGCAACGCAAAGACACTTTCCGCCGCGGCAAGACCGCGTTGCAAATGTTCGGCGACACCAGTCAGTCGCTTCAGAGGCGGCGTCAGCAGGAGCATGGCGGCGAGGAAGGAAACAAATCCGCCAACGGTCGTGGCGTCCGATTGCGCCTGTTTGGTGGCGTAGTAGACAACCACCGCCACCGCTATCGCCGCGAGCAACTGGACGATCGGGACGTTCCCGGCGGCGGCGGCCGTTTGTTTCATGCTAAAGCTGCGCAGGCGGTCGCTGGTCACGGCGAAGCGTTCCGCTTCGTATTCCTGTCCGCCGAAAATTTTCACGACTTTGTTGCACTCGACCGTTTCCTGCAGGACCTGGGTGATATCGCCCATAGCATCCTGGGTTTTGCGGCTCATGTTACGCAAACGGACGTTGAAATAGCGCACCGCCACCGCGATCGGCGGAACCATGATGAGCGACAGCAGCGTGAGCTTCCAGTCGATGTAGAGCAGGTAAGCCAGCAGGCCCAGGAGGGTGACGGAATCCTTGATCAGTACGGTAACCACGTTGGTGGCTGCGCCGGTGACCTGGGCGGCATCGAAAGTGAATCGCGAAATCAGGTTGCCTGTGGTGTTGTCATGAAAATAGCCAAGAGGCAACGCGAGCATGCGGCGGAACATCTGGTCGCGCAGGTCCATCACCACCTTGTTTCCGACCCAGGCACTGGCATAGGTTCCAAGATAGGCTCCCGCGCCGCGCACTATGTACAGAAGGACCATGAAAACCGGAACCCAGGTAATCAGGAAAGGATCCTTGTTCACAAAGGTTCCGTCGAGAAACGGTTTCACCGCAACCGGCAGGGCAACTTCGGTCGCTGCGGTCACCAGCATGCCGACGATGGACAATGCAAAAACGCCCCAGTACGGTTTGACGTAGCGGAGCAGGCGGAAATAGAGTTGGGTGCTGGTCATCTGTTGCATGGCCGCACAATAACAAAACTATGCCCTGCGCGACAGGAAGGCTTGGACGGCCTGCAAAGCCACGTCGGATCCGCAACGAAGGCACGCCGACATGTTTCGATTCGATCGGGGCCCGGTTCCCCGGGCTCCGATTCATCATTCAACGGCCGAAGCGATACTCGAGGAACGCCGTGAAAACCCGCTCGGGCAACGGGTAGACGTTGTAGCGATCCGGCGTGAATTGTGATCGCACCGCGTAGTTGTAGTATTTCTCGCCGAGAACGTTGTTGATGGCGATGCCGAATCGCGCCGCGGCGATCTGGTGGCTGAGCTTGAGGTCGACCACGGTGTACGCAGGAATTTTTACGCCGAGGTCGTTGGCCTCGTCGTTGTCCATGAATTGATCGCTCACATAGACGACTGCGCCAGAAAGATAGGTTTGCGGCGTTATTCCCCAATTTGCATTCAGAGTCGCCTTGTGCCGCGGGACCAATGGTACGGTTCTGCCGGCAATATTGACGTTCGTAATAGAGAATGGACCGCCGGGAAAATCGCCTTCGAGAAACTTCGGATCGGTATAAGTGTAGGTCAGCCTGACGTCGACCCGCTCTGCGGGCTGGACACCGAGTTCGAGCTCTACCCCGCGCCGGCGCGAGGGCGGCAGATTCGTGTTTCCCACGCCCGAGGTAAAGGCATCCAGATGAATTTCGTCTTTGACGTCCGTGCGAAAAACGCCGGCGCGCGCGTCGGCGGACGATCCGCGCCAATCGACGCCGACCTCGTAAGTCAGTGATGTCTGCGGCCGCAGGAACTGAAATTCCTGCTGGAACAGGGTGGAACTTTCGTAAGTTTCATCCACGGTCGCAAAGCGATAGGCTCGTGTTGCGCGCGTGAACGCCGACGATCGTTCGGATAGCGCCTGCCGCAGCCCAAGCTCCCATGCATGCTGACGCTCGTTTTGTTCTCCACTCGGCGACCCTCCGTTTATAAATGTAGGATTCGGCGCGGTCGCATCGAAAGTGTCGGAGGCGTCGATGTGAAACCATTCGACTCGAGCCCCCCCGGTTACGGTCGTCGACGAAGTCAATGAAAGGGATTCCAGCAGATAAATTGCCCGATTTTCCTGTTTCGCATCGACTTTATGTACTGGTTGTCCGATTGTGGTGGGTGAAGCCGCCAACGCCAGATTGTAGTTCCATGTGTACCAATCGAATCCCGCCACCAGGTTCCCGTTCAATCCAAATTCCGAATGATCCAGGCGGATTCGCGGCGTCATTGCAAGAACATCCAGATTTATTTCCCGATAGTCCGGAAATCCGTTGAAATCGAAATAGGATTTCTGTTCTTTCTGGCGATACGAGACGCCGACTATTCCCGTTATCGGACCATTTGAACCCGACCAATCAAATTGCAGGACGCTATCGTCTCGCAATGCGTAGTCCTTCGGGGTGGAGGTTCCCTTGCGGTCGGTTTCAAGCTCGTTGAGCCCTATGCTCGGCTGAATGGTGCGCGCGCCCGGAAGCCTGAGATTTTCGCTCGCACCGGCGAAACGCAATGAGAGATCTCCGGCGGCACCCCTCCAGCGGGTTTCCGCCGACGCGGTGGATTGAATATCGCGGTTGTTGTCGCGATAACCCTTCGAATCGAAATAGGTGCCCCCGAGCCGGAGGCCGGCCGTGTCCCCGCCCAATTCCCCGCTGGCGCGCGCCTGGAAGGTGTCGAAGCTATCCGCCTCGGCGGCTATGCTTGCCTGCGGGCCGTTCTTCCCGGGCTTTCGCGTGATGATATTGATGACGCCGCCGACGGCGCCATCTCCATACTGCACGGCGCCGCTGCCGCGAATGATTTCTATGCGCTCTATCGAATCCAGCGGCAATGCTGACCACTGCACGCCCGATAGGTCTATGTCGTTCAATTTTCTGCCGTCGAGCAATACCAGCGTGTTCTGCGCGGCGGTGGCGCCGAATCCGCGCATGTCGACCGTTGCTTGCGATGCATTGTTTCCGAACAAGTCGCGCCCGCCCAGTCCGGCCTGATACGAAAGCAATTGCGGCAAGGTGCGGGCCGGAGAATGTCGGATGTCGTCGGAAGTGATGACGGTCATGTTCAACGGTTTGTCGGCATAGGTATCTTCGAAGCGCGTGGCGGTAACGACGACTTCGTCCGCCTTCAAATCCGCCTTTTGCGCATGGGCCGTCCCGGCCAGCAGGACGGCTGTCAACAGGTAAATCCCGTACTTGTTCATTACTGCTCCCCTGGTGCGCAAGCCCGCCGCATGCGCGAATATTAAAAAGGGAGTTCCACAGGTGAGAGCTGGTGAAGGGGATGCCGACACCGGATGCCCGCCCCGCGCGGAATCTCCGTTCGCGTCCAATGGGCCGGTATCCGGGCTTGCGCTTCGGGCGTGTCGCCTTCCCATGAGGCGGCCGATGGATCCCGGCCGGTCTTCACAGTGGCATCGTGACACGCCCCTTGGTCGCTTACCGTTGCGGGGGCAGCACAGGAATTGCACCTGTTTCCCGTTTGACTCCGCCAAAGAAAATCGGTCGGGGCACCCGAGAACGTGCGTGGATTCTACCCTATTGGCATGTCGGGTCCGCCACGTGGGTTGTCCGGATGCCGGAAACGAATGCTCTCCGGGTCATTCCAAGGCAGGAGATTGCAGGCATCCCTACATATGCCAAAGCACATTCAAAAAAATCCGTTAGCAGTTGACTTTTCACGCTTTTCATAACTATAGTGTATTCATGGAAGCCGAGCTTACCGCCCTCGACGACAAGATCAGTCAACTCGTTCAGCTGACGCAGAAACTCCGCAAGGACAATTCCCAGTTGCGGCAGAATCTGGCTTCAGCCCAGAACGAAAACAAGCGTCTTTCGGAGAAAGTGAATACGGCCAAGGTCCGTCTGGAATCCTTGCTTGCCCAGATTCCGGACGGCGCGGAATGAACAGTCAGACCAAGGGCGGCCTCGACGTAAGCATCATGGGACGCGAGTTCCGTATCGCCTGCGCGGAAGACGAGCAGAAGGACCTGCTCAAGGCGATCGAATACCTGAACGACAAGATGCGCGAAATCCGCGATGCCGGAAAAGTCATCGGCGTCGAGCGCATCGCCATCATGGCCGCGTTGAACATCACGCACGAATTCCTTTCCACGCGCGTGGAAGGCGGATTTGATGTCGGCGAGTTTAAGCGTAGAATCTTCAGCATGCAGGCAGCCATCGACCAGGCCATGAACGGTCAGGATGAGTTGTTCTGATGCCAGTCAATGTCCCCTGCGGCGTTCGTCAGGCTGTAATTCTTTGAACCAATGTTAATCACTTTGGTTGCTGCCTAAAGTAGCGCTGTTGTGCGCGTCCCAACGGGAAGCGCCTGATGTGCTCGGAAAGCGACCGCCTTGAACCCTAGGTTCAAGATGCCGGCCTGACGGGAATCGCGGGGGGCACCCTTTGCCGTTGTAAAAACGGATGCGAGCGACTTTGCTTTTGCTAAAGTCCGGCATCCGATAGAGTTCCGGCATTCCGGGACTCTTTTTTTTGCGCGGCAGAATCATGAACTACTGGTTGATGAAATCAGAACCCGGCGTATTCGGGGTCGACGATCTGGCGAATTCGCCGGGCAAGACCGCGGCCTGGTGGGGAGTGCGCAATTATCAGGCGCGCAATTTCATGCGCGATCAGATGCAAGTCGGCGACCGCGTCTTCTTCTACCATTCGAGCTGTCCGGAGCCCGGCATCGCGGGAATCGCAAAGGTTTCCAAGCTCGCTTATCCGGACGAGACCCAGTTCGATCGCAAGAGCGAATATTTCGATCCCAAGGCATCCTGCGACAGCCCTCGCTGGTTCAATGTCGACGTGACGCTCGTCAAGAAAACCCGCCTGCTCAGCCTGCCGGAGATGCACACGCATCCGCAGCTCGCCTCGATGCGGGTGCTCCAGCGTGGTAACCGGCTGTCGATCACACCTGTGGAACCGCACGAAGCGGAGTTCATATTGAAGTTGCTATAGACGGATTTTTCGCTCATGGAATGGTGGATCGTTTACCTGTTGATGGGCTTGTTCGTCGGTTTCTTCGCCGGGTTGCTCGGCATCGGTGGCGGACTGATCCTGGTCACCCTGATGGTGTATATGTTCACCCTGCAGGGATTTCCGGCCGATCGTCTGTTGCATCTGGCGCTCGGCACTTCCATCGCCAGCATAGTGTTCACGTCGATTTCCAGCCTGCTCGCCCATCACAAACACGGCGCGGTTCGCTGGGACATCCTGCGTATGGTGATTCCGGGATTGGTTATCGGAACGCTGCTCGGCACGGTGGTCGCCGATCTGCTGAAATCGAAGTACCTGGCGATCTTTTTCGTTATCTTCGTCTATTGTGCAGCCGTGCAGATGTTCGCCAATGTAAAACCGAAGCCGACGCGGCAGCTTCCCGGCAAGGCCGGCTTGACTGCCGTCGCTGTGATCGTCGGCATAGTTTCCAGTCTGGTCGGCGTCGGCGGCGGTGTAATGACCATCCCGTTGATGAGCCTGTGCAACGTGCCGATGCGTCAGACGATCGGAACTTCCGCAGCGCTCGGCCTGCCCATCGCCCTCGCCGGAACGGTTGGTTATGTCGTCATGGGGCTGGGCAAGGATCACCTGCCGCCGCTCAGTGTCGGCTATATCTATCTGCCGGCGCTGATCGGAATCGTGATCGGCACCTTCGTCACCGTACCCTGGGGTGCAAAGGCGGCGCATGCGATGCCCGTGCCGCGGCTGAAGAAGATTTTCGCGGTGATCCTGTTCATTCTCGCGACCAAGATGTTGTGGTCGCTGTTCTGATCAGCGCGTCTTGAACCAGCCGGCGATGCTCATGCGTTCGCGCGTCGCCGGCAAGACTTCATGGGCGAACTGCCCGCTCAGGAAAACCACCAGCCTACCGCCTTGAGGAAGCACGTCTTCGAATTCGGGGTTGTCGCCGTTCAGGTAGAAGCGCAGTTGACCGCCTTCTTCAGCCACCCAGTTTTCGTTCAGGTAGAGCACGCAGGACAACTTGCGATGGCTGTCGCCACGAAACTGGTCCATGTGTCTGGCGTAGAAAGCGCCCGCGGGGTAGCGGGCAAAGTGACTTTCGAATTCAAATAGCCCAAGCTGCAGCGTCCGGTTGAGCATCAGGCGCAGTTGTTCGAAACGTTCCTGGCATACACGTTGAGGTTCACTGGACGCCGGCTGCCGCATCCACAGGATCTCATCGCTCCTGACCCCGGGTCGGGTCTGACGCCGTTCGCCCCGGCCCACCGCTGCTTCGCGGAATTCGCCTTGCCCGCCCGACGTCCGGCAATCACCGCGCAGCGCCGCTATCAGCTCGGATCCGAAAAAATCGTCGACCACCGTCCAGCCCTGCATCGCGAGGCCGTCAGCGATTCGGTCGAGATTTTCCGGTTCCGTGAATGCGGGCAATGCGCGGCGCCGTGTGAATTACCCTCGCCTAAAGGCGAGGGCTTCAAATGACGGCTCAAGCCGGTGAGAGTCGGCCATGCGGCCGACTGCCTTACACAACCTTGAAGTGGTCATCCGGCACTTCCGGTTTTTGATCCTCGATGTATTTCTTCCA
>DASWEZ010000062.1:0-9806 GCA_036394495.1 Burkholderiales bacterium | reverse complement strand
GGCCCGGTCGGTCAGGCTGTGCTCGGAACTTCGTTTCGCACCTGGTTTCGGACTGCATCTTCCGACCGCGGGCATGGATCACTCGGCAATTTTTTCGAAGTGATGCCGATTATGCCTAAATCGCTGCCAAAAAAATCAATGAGAAACAAATGCTCCTTTCGGGGGTTTGCCGTAACGGCCATGTTGCGCTATGTTTCGACTTCCGCTTCTTTCGCTGGTCCCATGACTACCGTAACTGCCGATTCATTCCGGCGCGACGCCCAGGTCATCAGCCTGGTCGGCCTCGCGCACGGCACTTCGCATTTTTTCCATCTTTCGCTCGCCCCTCTGTTTCCCTGGCTGAAGGACGCCTTCGCCGTCAGTTATGCGGAACTCGGCCTGCTGATGAGCGTATTTTTCATCGTGTCCGGCGTCGGCCAGGCGTTGGCGGGTTTTGTCGTGGATCGATTCGGTGCCCTGCGCGTATTGTTCGGCGGCATCGCCCTGCTCGGCATCTCCGCGCTGGGCCTGGCCGCCAGCCAGAGTTATCCGATGCTGGTCTTCTTTGCCGGCGTGGCCGGCCTGGGCAACTGCGTATTCCATCCCGCGGACTTTACCCTGCTGAACCGGCGCGTCAGCGTCCCGCGCCTCGGTCATGCCTTCAGCGTGCATGGCCTGACCGGCACGCTCGGCTGGGCGGTTGCCCCCGTATTTCTGGCTGGCATTGCGACCCTCTCGAGCTGGCGCGTCGCATTGCTGGCGGCCGCGGCACTGGCCTTCACGGTGTTGATGATCCTGATCGCGTTCCGCCATCTGCTCGATCCGCGCGAAGTAGGCGACGCGGTGGCGGAATCGGCGAAGAAAAAAGAAGCGAGCGGCGCAATTCTGGGTTTCATGAGGGTGCCGGCGGTGTGGATGTGCTTCGCCTTTTTCTTCATCTCGTCGATTTCCTTCGGCGGCATCCAGAGCTTCGCCGCCACCGCGCTGCGCGAACTGTACGAGATTCCGCTGACGTATGCGACGGCCTGCATCACGGCCTACATGCTGGCGAGCGCGGGCGGCATCATCGTCGGCGGATTCCTGGCAGCGAAAGTACAACAGCACGACAAGGTGATTGCGGTCGCCTTTGCCGGCGCGGGCGCGGTTTCAGTCCTGGTGGCGAGCGCTATTCCGCCGGTTGCGGCGGTCATCGTACTGCTCGGCTTGATTGGATTCGGCTCCGGTGTGGCCGGCCCCTCGCGCGACCTGCTGGTACGCGCCGCCGCGCCGAAGAACGCGACCGGGCGTGTATACGGCGTGGTCTACTCCGGCCTCGACATCGGCTTGTCCGGTGCGCCGCTGATGTTCGGCATGCTCATGGATGCGCACCATCCCGGTTGGGTATTCATCGGCATCGGCGCGTTTCAGGCGCTGTCGTTGATTGCGGTGCTGGGAGTCGGAGAGCAGGCCGGGAAGCGGCAGGCGCAGGCGGCGTGAACCGTTGAGGGGCGAGTGACGAGGGAATAGAATTAAAGCTCTAGAACCCTCACCCCTCGTCCCTCGCCCCTTCAAATTGCGCTGCTCAGCGCAATTTGAGAACCGCTTCGCGCACCAACTCCATCAACTCCGCTCCGCCGCCGTCGACATACGCGACGATTTCCTTGCGCATGCGCGGATCCCAGAAACGTTTGATGTGAGTCGCCACGCCGTCGACGGCTTGCGCGTGATCCGGTTCCGCCTTGAAGAAATTGCCGATGTCGTTCGCCATGCGAACCAGGCGTTCGATGTTCATGCTGTCCAGTCTTCGGTCTTGGTCAACCGGTGCGCCTCGTCGGCATACACCATGCAACGTTCGCCGCGCACAAAGCCGGCAAGCGTGACACCCGCTTCGCGCGCGATTCTTACGGCCAGGGCGGTAGGCGCCGATACCGCAGCGAGCAATCCGATACCGGCCATCGCCGCCTTCTGCACCATCTCGTAACTTGCGCGACTGGTTATCACGGCGAATCCCTGCGCCGTATCGACACCGCCCGCCGCCAGCGCGCCGATCAGCTTATCCAGCGCGTTGTGGCGTCCGACGTCTTCGCGTACCAACAGCAATTTGCCGTCCGGATTTGCCCATGCTGCCGCGTGGGTCGCACCAGTTGCAGCATTCAAGGCTTGCAGCGCAGGCAGTTGCTTCATGGCGTCGGCAATCGCCTGGCGCGCGATCTTTTGCCCGCCCTCGACTTTGGGCACGTCGCGCATCGCCTGTTCGATGGTCTCGGCGCCGCATACGCCGCAGCCGGTGCGTGCCGTCATGTTGCGCCGGCGCTGTGCAATCACTTCGACGCGTTCGGGTGGAACGCTGAGATAGATCGAGTATCCGGTTTGCTCCGGCACGATTTCCATGCCGCCCAATTCCGCCGCAGACGCGATCACGGCCTCGCTCAGGCTGAAACCGAGGGCGAGGTCTTCGAGGTTCGCAGGTGTAGCCATTACCACGACATGTGGCACGCCGTTATAGACCAGCGCGATCGGCGCCTCTTCGGCGATTTGCTCGACGACGGCGCAAGCCGAACCCTCGTCGACTCGAACGGCCGGTATGGAACGGCGTACTTCGGTTGCCATTTCGAACTCGCGGCGCGTCACGCCATTACGCTCCGCTGGCTTCGTGCTGCGGCAGCAGGTCGAGTTGCGTGTCGGTGAACTCGCGGAAGTGCTTTTGCCAGGTCGAGGGCTGCGAGACCAGCGACACCTGTACCGCCGTCACTTTGTATTCGGGACAGTTCGTCGCCCAGTCGGAGTTGTCGGTGGTAATCACGTTCGCGCCCGACTCGGGGAAGTGGAACGTGGTATAGACCACGCCGGGCTGCACGCGCTCGGTGAGGGTTGCCCGCAACACCGTCTCGCCCGCACGGCTGATGATGCCGACCCAGTCGCCATCCTTGATGCCGCGCTGCTCGGCATCGTGCGGGTGCAATTCGAGACGGTCTTCACTGTGCCAGGCATTGTTCGCCGTGCGCCGGGTCTGCGCGCCGACGTTGTATTGCGAGAGGATGCGGCCGGTGGTGAGGATCAGCGGGTACTTGCCGGTGGTGCGCTCCTCGGTCGGGATATATTCGGTAACCACGAATCTGCCCTTGCCGCGCACGAATTCCTCGACGTGCATTACCGGTGTACCGTCCGGTGCCGCGTCATTGCATGGCCACTGGATGCTTTCCAGTTCGTCGATCCTCTCGTAGCTCACTCCGGTGAACGTCGGCGTGAGTTGAGCGATCTCATCCATGATTTCGGATGGGTGCTTGTACTTCATCGGGTAGCCGAGGGCATTGGACAGCGCAACCGTGACCTCCCAGTCTTCCTTGCCGGCCAGCGCGGGCATCACCTTGCGCACGCGCGATATACGGCGCTCGGCATTGGTAAAGGTGCCGTTCTTCTCGAGGAAGGAAGAGCCCGGCAGGAACACGTGCGCGAACTTCGCGGTCTCGTTGAGGAAGATGTCCTGCACGACCACGCATTCCAGCGCCTCCAGCGCATGGGTGACGTGCTGGGTATCCGGATCGGACTGCGCAATGTCCTCGCCCTGGATGTACAGGCCCTTGAAACTGCCGTCGATCGACGCGTCGAACATGTTCGGAATGCGCAGGCCGGGCTCATTGTCCAGTTTCACGCCCCATTCCTTTTCGAACTCGGCACGGACCCGGTCGTCGGACACGTGGCGATAGCCCGGCAGTTCATGCGGGAAGGAACCCATGTCGCAGGAACCCTGCACATTGTTCTGGCCGCGCAGCGGATTCACCCCCACGCCTTCGTGGCCGATGTTGCCGGTTGCCATGGCGATGTTGGCAATCCCCATGACCATGGTCGAGCCCTGGCTGTGCTCGGTGACGCCCAACCCGTAATAGATCGCGCCGTTGCCGCCCGTCGCGTACAGCCGCGCGGCACCGCGCACTTGATCGGCGGGAACGCCGGTGATTTTTTCCATTTCTTCCGGCGAATTGCGCGATTCGGAAATGAACGCCTTCCACTTGGCGAATTCCTTGACGTCGCAGCGTGCGGCGACGAAGTCGTCTTTCACCAGCCCGTCGGTCACGATGACGTACGCGATCGAATTGATCAGCGCGACGTTGGTGCCCGGGCGCAGTTGCAGGTGATAGGACGCCTCGGTGTGCGGCATACGCACCATGTCGATGGTGCGCGGATCGGCGATGATCAGCTTCGCGCCATCGCGCAAACGGCGCTTCATGCGGGAAGCGAACACCGGATGGCCGTCTGTCGGATTGGCACCGATGATCATGATCACGTCCGATTGCATCACCGAGTCGAAGTCCTGCGTGCCGGCGGATTCGCCGAGCGTGGTCTTCAGTCCGTAGCCGGTCGGGGAATGGCATACGCGCGCGCAGGTATCGACGTTGTTGTTGCCGAACGCCGCCCGCACCAGCTTCTGCACCAGGTAGGTTTCTTCGTTGGTGCAACGCGACGACGTGATCCCGCCGATCGAGCCGCGGCCGTACTTCGCCTGGATGCGCTTGAATTCCGAAGCGGCATGGCCGATCGCCTCGTCCCAGGAAACTTCGCGCCAGGGGTCGGTGATTTTGCTGCGGATCATCGGTTTGGCGATGCGATCCGGATGCGTGGCGTAGCCGAAGGCGAAGCGGCCCTTGACGCAGGAATGCCCGCGATTGGCCTTGCCTTCCTTGTTCGGCACCATGCGCACGACTTCCGAGCCCTTCATTTCCGCAACGAAAGAGCAACCCACGCCGCAATAGGCGCAGGTGGTGGTGACGCTGTGATCCGCCTGGCCTTTGTCGATGATGGATTTTTCCATCAGGGTCGCGGTCGGGCAGGCCTGCACGCAGGCGCCGCAGGAAACGCACTCCGATTCCATGAACGGCTGGTTTTCGCTCGGCGAAACCATGGAAGCGAAACCCCGGCCGTCGATGGTCAGCGCAAATGTACCCTGCACTTCTTCGCAGGCGCGCACGCAGCGCGAGCAGACGATGCACTTGCTCGGATCGAAGCTGAAGTAAGGATTGGAGTTGTCCTTCTCGGCTTTCAGGTGGTTCTCGCCTTCATAGCCGTAGCGCACTTCGCGCAGGCCGACCACGCCGGCCATGTCCTGCAATTCACAATTTCCGTTCGCCGAACAGGTCAGGCAGTCGAGCGGATGGTCGGAGATGTACAACTCCATCACGCCGCGCCGCAAATCCGCGAGCTTCGGCGTTTGCGTGCGCACCTTCATGCCCGGGGCGACCGTGGTGGTACAGGAAGCCGGATACCCTTTGCGGCCTTCGATTTCGACCAGGCACAGGCGGCAGGAACCGAATGCCTCGAGACTGTCGGTGGCGCACAGCTTGGGCACATTCACGCCGGCGTCAACTGCCGCACTCATTACCGAGGTCCCCTCCGGCACGGAGACTTCGACGCCGTCAATCTCCAGTGTGACGAGTTTCTCGGATACCCGCTTCGGGGTACCGTAATCGGGAGCGGTATGCAGGGACATCGTGGTCTCCTCTACTTAGGCCACGCCGCTCACGCAACCTTGCGTTTGGGCGCGGCTTTAAAATCGTTCGGAAAATATTTCAGCGCGCTCTGCACCGGAAAGGGCGTCATGCCGCCCAGTGCACACAGCGAACCGTTCAACATGGTGTCGCACAGATCCTCCAGCAAGGCGAGGTTTTTTTCGCGCTCGCGGCCGGCGACGATATGGTCGATGACTTCAACGCCGCGGGTCGAGCCGATCCGGCAGGGCGTGCATTTGCCACAGGATTCGATCGCGCAGAATTCCATTGCGTAGCGCGCCATCCCGGCCATATCCACGGTGTCGTCGAAAGCGACGATGCCGCCATGGCCGACCATCGCGCCAATCGCCATGAAGGCTTCGTAATCCAGCGGCGTATCGAATTGCTGTTCCGGCAGGTAGGCGCCGAGCGGGCCGCCGACTTGCACCGCGCGGATCGGACGGCCGCTTGCCGAACCGCCGCCATAGTCGTAAAGCAATTCGCGCAGCGTCACGCCGAACGCTTTTTCCACCAGGCCGCAATATTTGAGATTGCCGGCGAGCTGGATCGGCAGCGTGCCGCGCGACCGGCCCATGCCGAAATCGCGATAGTGTGCGGCGCCATTGGCGAATATGATCGGCACCGAGGCCAGCGTGATGACGTTGTTGATGACCGTCGGCTTGCCGAACAGTCCTGCAATGGCCGGCAACGGCGGCTTGTAGCGCACCATGCCGCGCTTGCCTTCGAGGCTTTCCAACAGCGAAGTCTCCTCGCCACAAATGTAGGCGCCGGCGCCTTTTCGCACTTCGAGCTCGAACGCCTTGTCGCTTCCCAGGATGTTGTCGCCGAGGAAGCCACCCGCCCTGGCCAGCGCGATCGCCTCGTCAAGCACCCGGCACGAGTGTGGATACTCCGAGCGCACGTAGATGTAACCGCGCGTAGCACCCACGGCGATGCCGGCGATAGCCATGCCCTCGATCAGCACGAAGGGATCACCTTCCATGATCATGCGATCGGAGAACGTACCCGAATCGCCTTCGTCAGCATTGCAAACCACATACTTCTGGTACGACGGTGTATCCAGCACCGTCTTCCATTTGATGCCGGCTGGAAACGCGGCCCCGCCGCGGCCACGTAATCCGGAATCGGTCACCTGCTTGACGGCCACCGCGCCGTCCATGCCCAGCGCTTCACGCAATCCTTTCCAGCCGCCATGTGCCGCGTAGTCGGCGAGTGACAACGGATCGGTAATGCCGACACGCGCGAAAGTCAGGCGTTCCTGTTTCTGCAGGTAGGGAATCTTCTCGGTCGGGCCAAGGAAAAGCGGGTGGCGGCCGCCATGCAAAAAATCGGCATCGAACAGCGCAGCGACGTCATTCATGGTCACCGGACCGTAAGCAATCCGGCCTTGCGCCGTTTCGACTTCGACCATCGGCTCCAGCCAGTACAATCCGCGCGATCCATTGCGCACGATGGCGACGTCCGCCTTGCGGCGCGCTGCTTCGACCGCGATCGCGCTCGCGACCGATTCCGCACCTAGGGAGAGCGCGGACGAGTCGCGGGGAACATAGGCGCGAATGCTCACGCTGCCCCCTCTCTCATGCCGCTTCCTTCACTTGCCGGACAACTTCTTCGAAGCGCTCGGGCGTGACGCGCCCGTACACCTCTTCATCGATCATCATCGCGGGCGAACAAGCGCAGTTGCCGAGGCAATAGATCGGCTCGAGCGTAAACGCACCGTCATGTGTGGTCTCGTGGAAATCCACGCCCAGCTTTGCCTTGGCATGCTCGACCAATTGATTGGCGCCCATCGACTGACAGGATTCCGCGCGACAGAGATAAACCGTATGACGTCCCGGCGGCGACGTGCGGAAGTAATGATAGAAACTGACCACGCCGTGGATTTCCGCCCGCGACAGATTGAGCGCATGCGCAATTTGTGCGATGGCCTCGCGGGGCACATAGCCGAGAGCATCCTGGATGCCATGCAGAATCGGCAGCAAGGCTCCGGGCCGATCTTTTCGCTCTTCGAGAACGCGGCTTATGACCGCATTCCGGTCCTGCTCAGGATCCGACACAACGCCTCCTTGGGTTCCCCGCTCGAACGGTACCGGCGGTTTCCCTCAAATTCTTCGACAGCTTCTTATGCATGAAATTGCATATTCGTACGAGAATGCTATTCTTTAAGGGGCAAAAGCTAGCGCCTGAGGGGCGATCACACAATATGAACATTAGTGCATATGTGGGGCATCGATGAGCAAGATCCTGGTGCGTCCCGCCTGGCTGGTCAGCAACGAAGCGGGGGAGGAGCTCGATCAGCAGCTTTTCCCTGTCCTGCAGGCCATTCACGACGCCGGCAAACTCACGGTGGCCGCCTCCAAGGCCGGCCTGTCCTACCGCCATGCCTGGAATCTGATCGGCCGCTGGTCAGAGTTCTTCGGCAGTCCCCTGGTCAATCTCGAGCGCGGCCGCGGCACGACCCTGACCCCGTTGGGAGAAAAACTGCTCTGGGCTGAGCAGCGCATCAATGCGCGCCTCGCCCCGCAACTCGAAAGCCTGGCCTCGGAACTCAACCTGGAGATCAGCAAGCTCGTCACGACGGCCCGGTCCACGCTGCGCATCCACGCCAGCCACGGTTTTGCCGTCGCCAAGCTGCCGGAGCTGCTGCGGGCGCATTCCCAGATCCAGCTCGACCTGCGGTATCTGGGCACGCAGGAATCGCTGGCTTCCGTTGCGCGGGGCGCCTGCGAATTCGGCGGCTTCCACGTCCCGGAAGGCAAGCTGGGTGAGCGAGCACTCGCCCAGTACGCTAAATGGCTGCTGCCCGACCAGAAACTGATCCACCTCGTGACCCGCACCCAGGGCTTGTTCCTGGCAAAGGGCAATCCGAAGAACATCCGCGGCTTCGCCGATCTAGGCCGTCCGGGGGTGGTATTCATCAATCGGCAACGCGGATCCGGCACCCGCCTGCTGATCGACCAACTGCTCGAGGAGGCCGGCGTGGACCACCAACGCCTCGACGGCTACCAGACCGAGGAATTCACGCACGCCGCCATCGCTGCCTATGTTGCCAGCAGCATGGCCGACGCGGGCTTCGGCGTGGAACCCGCCGCACGCCAGTTCGCACTCGACTTCCTGCCGATGGCCAAGGAGCGCTATTTCCTGATCTGCCGCGCCGAATCGCTCGACCTGCCGGAGTCGAAGGAGTTGATCCAACTGATCCGCGGGCAGGCCTTCCTCGACCTCATCGCCGGCCTGCCCGGGTACAGCGCACCGCACGCGGGCCAGGTCGAATCCGTCGCCGAAGCGTTTCCGTCTATCGACACGCGCAAATGATGACGGACAAGTTTTCTCAAACGGTAATTCTCACCACGAAGATCACGAAGTGGCACGAAGAAATGCAAAAATCAAAGTAAGTCATGTTCGTCTACGGTAACGCTGCGATAGACATGACATAGATCTGTCACCCGCATCCACAAGTTCCATTCGCTAAATATCCGTTCTTGCTCTTCTTCGTGTTCCTTCGTGTCCTTCGTGGCTCAAGGGAACACTTGTGCCGCTTGCGGCGCGTGGTGAGATTTAGGGTCTATTCCGCGGCGCTGCTAGAATCGCGGCGTGACTTCCCTCGACACATCCCCTGCCGCAGTCGACATTCGCGGCGCCTGCAAGACCTACCCGAATGGCACCCGCGCGCTCGAACCGATCGACCTGACCGTACGCCAGGGCGAATTCGTCACGATCGTCGGCCCCTCGGGCTGCGGCAAGAGCACGCTGTTGCGGCTGATCGCGGGATTGTCCCCGCCCACCGCCGGCAACATCGTGCTGTCGGAAGGCTATTCACCGCCGCGGCTCGCTTACGTGTTCCAGTCGCCGACGTTGATGCCATGGGCAAGCGTGCAGGCCAATGTCAGGTTGCCGCTCGACCTGGCCGGCACACCCCGCGCCGAGGCGGACAAGACGACGCGCCATGCGCTCGAACTGGTCGGCCTGCAGGACTTTTCGCGCTCCTATCCACGCGAGCTGTCCGGTGGCATGCAGATGCGCGCCTCGATTGCGCGCGCACTGGTCACCGGACCGCGCCTGCTGCTGATGGATGAGCCTTTCGGCGCGCTCGACGAGATCACGCGCAATCGCCTCGACCGGGAATTCTCCGAACTGAGCGCGCGCCAGAATCTCACCGTGTTGTTCGTGACCCATAGCATCTACGAAGCGGTGTTTTTGTCTTCGCGCGTGCTGGTGATGTCTCCCCGCCCGGGCCACATCCATGCCGAAGTCGGCATCGATGCACCTCGCGCACGCGCGGATTCCTTCCGTGGCACGACCGGGTTCGCGAAACACAGCGCGCAGTTGTCGGAGATGCTTGGA
>DASWEZ010000061.1:0-7072 GCA_036394495.1 Burkholderiales bacterium | reverse complement strand
CTGCCCGACTGTTACCGGGCCGCCGATGCCTTCGTATTTGCTTCGCGCACCGAAACACAGGGCCTGGTGCTGCTGGAAGCAATGGCGCTGGGCGTGCCGGTGATTTCCACCGCGGTCATGGGCACGCGCGACATCGTCGGGTCGAAGCGAGGCGCGCTGGTACCGGAGGACAACGAGGCCGATTTCGCCCGCAATATCGCAAAGCTGGTGAAGGATCCCGCGCTGCGTGCGCATCTGGGCGCCGAAGGCCGCACCTATGCCGCCGAGTGGAATGCGGCCGCGCTGGCTGGGCGGCTCGCGAATGCTTACCGGGAAGTCATCGGAACGAACGGCCGGGTTTCAACCGAACTCGGCGGGCGTGCCGACTCCTCTTATCGCGCCAAGGCGGCAATCCGGTAGGGGTGTGCCTGCTTCCCCGACGGACTGCGGTACCGCTACACTGTGAGGCGGAAATCGCGGAGGTTGCATGGGACAGGCTCAAGGTCAATCGGACAAGGAAGTTGCCACGCTGGCGGGCGGCTGCTTCTGGTGCCTGGAGGCGGTATACGACCGGCTCGAAGGGGTCGAGAGCGTCGAATCGGGTTACATGGGCGGGCAAACGCCGAAGCCGACCTATCGCGACGTGTGCGATGGCGACACCGGACATGCCGAGGTGGTGCAGGTCACCTTCGATCCCGAAGTCCTGAGTTTTCGCGACCTGCTTGAAGTATTCTTCGTCATTCACGATCCGACCACGCTGAACCGCCAGGGCAACGACGTCGGCACGCAATACCGCTCGTCGATCTTCTATCATTCGCCCGAACAGAAAGCCGAAGCCGAAAAAATAATCGCGGAACTCACGGCGGACAAGGCCTTTTCGTCCCAGCTCGTTACCGAAGTCACACCGGCCGTGCAATTCCACGTTGCCGAAAAATATCACCAGGAATATTTCGAGAACAATCCGAACCAGCCTTATTGCCAGTTCGTCGTGGCACCCAAGGTGGCCAAGTTCAGGGCCAAGTTCGCCCGGAAAATGAAAAAGGCCTGAGTCGTGGTGGAAGCGGGGCAGCCGGCAATCGACAGGGTCGCGGCACGCGAAGAGACGGCGGCGGACTCTGCGCAGCGTCTGCGCGAAATCGAAGAATCCAACCGGCTTCTCGAACAGGAGGTCGTACAGCATCGGATGGTCGCCGAACTCGCGCGCGGCCAGTCGGAAATGCTGATCCAGTCGCTGAATTTTCTCGCGGCTGAATCCAACCTCGACAAGTTCCTGGGCCACGTGCTCAAGGTCACGGTGCAGCAGTTGCAGGGTGTGGGCGGCACGCTCTGGTTTCCCGACGCGAAAACCAGTTCGATCCGCCTGCACCTGGAATATCTCGATTCCCGCATCATTCCCGCCGCGCAATCGCAGCATCCCGCGGTATTGCATCCGCTGCCCGCCGGCGGCAGGCCGGTATCGACCTTTCCCATGGCGCGCGCCGAAACCTACGTGCTTTCCGGCGAAGTCGGCGGCATGCCGGAGGAAAATCGTGCCTATATCAATTCGCTCGGCGTGCACACGCTGCTCACCGTACCGATGATGCTCGGCAAGGAAGCGGTCGGCTGGATCTGCGTGCGCAGCAGCAAGAGCGAATCGAAGGAACTGGAGAGCAAGTTGTACATCGCCGAGGCACTGGCCGGGCAGGCGACGCTCGCCGTGCAGATGGCAAGGCTGGGAGAGCAGGCGCGCCAGGCGGCCGTCCTCGAAGAGCGCAACCGCATCGCCCGCGACATCCACGATACCCTGGCGCAGGGTTTTACCGGCGTCCTGGTGAACCTGGAAGCGGCCACGCGCACGCTGAAGAAAGACAATCTCGAGCCCGCCCTCGAGCACATCGAGCACGCGCGCCAGCTGGCCCAGGCCGGGCTGGAGGAAGCGCGGCTGTCGGTGCGCGCGCTGCGGCCCGAAGCTTTGCAGCGCGCCGACCTGACCAACGCGCTCGGCGCGCTGCTGCGCAGAGTCGAGGCGAGCGGCACCCTGCATACGCACTTCTCGACGCAAGGCGAGAAGGTCGCGCTGCCGGGCGAGGTCGAAAGCGAGCTGCTGCGTATCGCGCAGGAAGGCATGACCAACGTCCTCAAGCATGCGAAAGCGCAGCACGTGAAAGTCAACCTGGTGTTCGGCCCGGATGCGGTGACATTGTCCATTTCCGATGACGGTGTCGGCTTCGACCCGCGTGCCCACCATGACGGGTTCGGCTTGCTCGGAATGCGCGAGCGCGCGCAGAGCATCGGCGCGCGGCTGCTCGTCAGCAGCAGTCCGGCGCAAGGCAGCCGGGTCGAAACCGTCATCCCGCGCAGCGTGCTTCGATGAAGGAAGCGATTCCGCATCCGCCCGCATCCGTCACGGGGACCAGGCCGGAAACCAGACGCATCCGCGTGCTCATCGCGGAAGACCAGTCCCTGGTGCGCCGCGGACTCGCGGCGATCATCAACATGGAGGAAGACATCACCGTCGCCGGCGAGGCAGGCGACGGCGAGGAGGCGATCGAGCAGTGGCGGCGGCTGCGTCCGGATGTCGTGCTCATGGACTTGCGCATGCCCAGGCTGGAGGGCGTGGAGGCGATCAAGCGCATACGCGCCGAGGATCCGAGGGCCGGCATCATCGTGCTGACCACCTTCGACCACGACGAAGACATCTATGCGGGGCTGCGCGCGGGCGCGAAGGCTTACCTGCTCAAGGACGTCCAGCCGGAAGAATTGTTCGGCTGCATCCGCGCCGTGCATGCGGGCGAGGCTTATCTGCAACCGAAGGTCGCGGCAAAGCTCGTGCAACGCGTCCAGGAGCAGCAATTGACCGAGCGCGAGGAACAGATCCTGAAGCTGCTTGCCGAAGGAAAGAGCAATCGCGCGATCGGCCAGGCGCTGCACATCACCGAAAGTACCGTGAAGAGCCATCTCAAAAGCCTGTTCGTCAAACTCGACGCCACCAGCCGCGCCGAGGCGATTGCGCTGGCGGCACGCCGCGGCCTGGTCAAATTCTGAACCGGCGGCTTCGCAGCGCGATCCGAAGCAAGCCACGTCTCACCCGAAAGAGTGAGTTGCGTCTCACACCAACGAACTCCGGCGTTTCCTTCTTCGGTCGGATGTCCTCCGGGTTCGAAGAATCCCACAATCTGTCGCGCCGCCTGTTGCTTCCGGTGCGCAAGGCGCAGGCAACGCAATAGCGCGCACAGCGGTCGTGCGTCGCGTCGCTGCAGGCACCAATGCAACGCGGAAACAAACCGGCGCGCGTACGTTCCATGCGGCTAGCGCGCTGTTTTGCCGCAGGAGTTTTCGGCTTGTCGCAATGGTATGGAAGATGCTATCCAGACTCTCGCGACTTTTGCGCCACGCGCCCGGGCAATGCGGCGGAGTTGAAACGTCATGGGTGCTCCGCCCAATGGTAAGGTGAACGGCGCGACGCCGTGACGGACCGGGGAAGGCCCGGCGTTGCGGATCGCAACCGTTGCGCTTTGGATTGGCCAATCGTCAAAACGGCCATTTTGTCATCGAAACTTCCAAGGGAGGACTCGCAGCCATGCCACAACTCAGCATCAACGGTCAAAGTTACTTCAGCGACTCGCCGCCGGATACGCCGCTCCTCTGGGTCATCCGCGAGGATCTGCGGCTCACGGGCACCAAGTACGGTTGCGGTCTCGGGGTCTGCGGTTCCTGTACCGTGCACCTGAACGGCCAGCCCGTGCGTTCATGCATGGTCAAGCTCGCCGATGTGGACAGCAACGCGGTGATCACCACCATCGAGGGCCTGGATCCCGCCGATGCGCATCCGGTGCAGAAAGCCTGGATCGAAGCGCAGGTTCCGCAATGCGGCTACTGCCAGTCCGGCCAGATCATGCAAGCGGCGGCCCTGCTCGCGGTCAATCCCAGTCCAACCAGCGAAGAGATCGTGACGCACATGAACGGCAACCTGTGCCGCTGCGCCACGTATTCGCGCATCGTCGGCGCCGTGCATCGCGCTGCCGATATGATGAAGGAGGGCAGCAATCATGGTTGAGAAAACCACGGCTAAACCCATCATGACTGAAACCGGAACGCAGACAATGACACGGCGCCAATTCCTGGTCCGGTCCACGGTGATTGCCGGCAGCGGCTTCTTCAGCATCGGCATGCCGGCACTGTTGTCCGGAAAGAACGCCGAAGCGGCGATGGCGACCCCGGCCTTCACGCCGGCGATCTGGTTCACCATCACGCCGGACGGCATGACCACAATGCATATCGTCAAGGCGGAAATGGGCCAGCACATTGGTACCGGCCTGGCCCAGGTGATCGCCGAAGAGCTGGAAGTCGACTGGGCCGACGTGCGCCTCGACGCGCCGCTCGAGAGCGTGGAGAACTTCGCCGTCTATGGGCTGGCCTACACCGTCAACAGCGGCAGCGTGACGACCGAGTTCGACCGCATCGCGCGCGCCGGCGCTGCAGGCCGCATCGCGCTGGTGGAAGCCGGCGCCGGCCTCCTCAATGCCAAACTCGCGGACTGCCATGCGGCATCCGGGCGCGTGATCGACAAGGCTTCCGGCAGGTCGGTGGGCTACGGCGAGATTCTGCAGAAGGTGAAGATCGACCGCAGGTTCGCCTACCCGGACGATCTCAAGGGCATCACGCTGAAGGATCCGAGCCAGTACAAGATCATCGGCAAATCGCTTGCCGCGCTCGATATCCCGGCGAAGACCAACGGCAAGGCCAAATACGGCATCGACGTCTTCCTGCCGAACATGGCTTACGGCGCGCTGGTTGTGCCGCGCAGCCGTTATGCGTCGAAAGTGCTGAGCATCGACGATTCGGAAGCGAAGAAGATCCCCGGCTTCATAAAAGCGGTCAAAATCGACAACTCGATGGGCAAATGCACCGGATGGGTGGTTGCCGTTGCCGACAAGTTTCCGGCCGCGATGAAGGCGGCGAAAGCGTTGAAGGTGAAATGGGACGCGGGTCCGTACGCCAACCTCGGTTCGGCGGAAATGCTCGAGCAGTACAAGCAGCTTTCGAAGGACGAGAAGCAAGGCGCGAACTGGGTGCTCGAAGGCGATGTCGACAAGGGTTTCGGCGAAGCCGAGAAAGTGCTGGAAGTGGAATACACCACCGACATGGTCTGCCACGCGACCATGGAGCCGCTGAACGCCACGGTGCAGCTGACCAACGGCGAATGGCACGTCCATGTCGGCACGCAGAGTACGTCTTTCGCGCGCATGACCCTGACGGGCTACCTCTCCAATGTGCTGAAGAAGAAACCCGAGGACATCAAGGTCTTCGTGCACCAGTATCTGGTGGGCGGCGGATTCGGCGGCAAGCAGGACTACGACGATATCCTGGCGGCGGCATACTGCGTCAAGGAAACCGGCCGTCCGGTCAAGCTCATCCATACGCGCGAATCCAATTTCGCCACCAGCTTCGCGCGCACGCCGACCTATCACAAGGTCAAGGCCGGCATCAAGAACGGCGAACTCACCGCGATGAATCAGGACATCGTATGCGGCTGGATGGGCGCGCGTTTCGGCGTCGGCAAGAAGGGCGGCACCGACTGGCTGCAACTCGATTCCTGGGATGAGAAGAAGCAGGACATCGACCAATGGTCGATCGGCGGCAGCGATCACTGGTATTACGTGAAGAACCATCGCGTGCGTGCCTGGAACCACGAGGCCACCACGTGGGCGGTGCAGGCCAGCGCGCTGCGCACGGTGTCCAATTCCTACAACATCTTCGTCGTCGAGTCCTTCATGGACGAGGTGGCGCGGGCGGCCGGGCGCGATCCGCTCGAGTTCCGGCTGTCGATGTTGAACGGCAAAGGCGGCAATCGCGGCATTCCCAACACCGGCTATGCGCCGGGCACCGGGTCCGATTACTACATGGACCAGTTGTGGATTTCCCTGCCGTGGCCGAAGGAAGGGTCGTGGCCGGTCTATGAGTCGGGCACGGTCGGCGGCGCGCTGCGGCTCGCCAATTGCCTGCGCGTTGCGGCGGGCAAGTCGGGCTACGGCACCAAGACGCTCCCGCCCAACACCGGCATGGGCATCGCAGTCACGGCGGCGGAAGAACGCCAGAGCCCGACCTGGGTGGCCGGGGTGGCGGAAGTCACCGTCGATCCGGCCACCGGCAAGTTCGGCATCAACAAAATCACCATTGCCATGGATTGCGGAATCGCGGTGAACCCAGGGAACATCGAGGCGCAGATCCGCGGCTCGGCGCTCTGGGGGGCGAGCCAGATCATGTCCGAAAAGTTGACGCTGAAGAACGGCAGTTTCGAGCAGAGCAACTTCCACGAGTACCAGCCGATCCGGCTGGCGCAGGTGCCGGAGATCGATGTCACGATCATCCAGTCGAACCACCATCCGGCCGGCGTGGGTGAACCGGCATCCACCATCGTGGCGCCGGCGGTGGCCAACGCAATCGCCAATGCGGTCGGCGCGCGCGTGAGGCATATGCCGATCTCGCCCGAAGCCGTGCTTGCCGCGATGAAGAGCAAGGCCTGATGCGTTGAAACGTGTCCGGGTTCCGCGGCAATGTTCGCCGCGGAACCCGTGATTTCTTTGGCTGCACGCGGCCGCTTGCTGGATTCGCACAGGCAGGAGCAGGAGCAAGATGTCCGACGACATTCTTTCGTTAAGCGCCGTCGAACTGACGGAGCACTACCGCAGCAAAAAACTGTCGCCCGTCGAAACGACGCGGGCGGCGCTCGACCGCATCGCCATGCTGAATCCGGTTTACAACGCCTTCGTCATGGTGGATGAGACGCGTGCGATGAAGGATGCGCGCGCTTCCGAAGCGCGGTGGCAGCGCGGCGAGCCGGCCGGACGCGTGGACGGCGTTCCCGCCACGGTGAAGGACCTCATCGTGACCGAGGGCTGGCCGACACTGCGTGGTTCGCGCACCATCGATCCGGACCAGCCGTGGACGGAAGACGGGCCGCCGGTGGCTCGCATGAAAGAACAGGGTGCGGTGTTTCTCGGCAAGACCACCACGCCGGAGTTCGGCTGGAAAGGCGTGACCGACAGCCCGCTCACGGGCGTCACCGTCAATCCGTGGAACAGGCGCCTGACCCCCGGCGGCAGCAGCGGCG
>DASWEZ010000060.1:0-10779 GCA_036394495.1 Burkholderiales bacterium | reverse complement strand
CAAGGCAATCGCCGCCGGTTTGATTCCCATCTCCAGTTGCGTCTGGATCATCGTTCGCTCTTCAATACCCAACTGACCGTAGCGTTTTCCCATGCAACATTTTCTCCCACAAATGTTGCACTTGGTTTTTGAGCGCGCCGGGGAATTTCAACGGGAAATTGGGGTCGAACACTCACCCGGATCGTTTCATTCAACTTTCGCACTCCGTCGAAAGGGAGCGCCATGAACTCCGAGTCTAGACCGTCACACGAAGCATTGTACGAAAGCGAGGAGCGTTATCGCGTGTTGTTCCAGGCGAGCCCTGTCGCCGTCTATACCATCGATGCTTCGGGTGTGATTCAGGAGTTCAATCGCGTTGCTGCGGTATTGTGGGGCCGCGAACCAGCGTTGGGCGACACCGACGAGCGCTTTTGCGGCTCGTACAAGCTGTTCCGTCCGGACGGCAGTTTCATGCCACATCACCAATGTCCCATGGCCCAGGTCGTGAGCGGAGAAGTCTCGGAGGTACGCGACGGGGAAGTGCTCATCGAACGGCCTGACGGTTCCCGGGTTACGGTAATCGTGAACATCCGCCCGTTGATAGGCGCCAGCGGCGAAATCACCGGCGCGGTCAACTGTTTTTACGACATCACCGATCGCTTTCGCATGGAGCGCGAACTGCAACAGCAGGCCGCCGCCCTGTCCGACCTTAACCGGCGCAAGGACGAATTTCTGGCGATGCTCAGTCACGAACTTCGCAACCCCCTCGCGCCCATCGTCAATGCCGTGCATCTCCTGGGCACCCGGCCCAGCGCAGACCCGCTTCAGCAGCGCGCCCGCACTATCATCGAACGTCAGGTGACTCAACTTACCCGTCTGGTGGATGACCTGATGGACGTGTCCCGCGTCAGCACCGGCAGGGTCCACCTTCATCTCGAACACGTCTCCGTGAGCGGCGTGGTCGAGCACGCGGTAGAGACCATTCGCCATTTGATGGATGAACGCAGGCATGAACTTACCGTGTCGCTGCCGCCGCAGCCCGTCTGGCTGCATGCCGATGCAGCCCGGCTGGAGCAGATCGTCGTGAACCTGCTTGCCAACGCCGCCAAGTACACTGAACGCGGCGGTCATGTGTCATTGAGCGTCGAGCAGGAGCGCGACGAATGCATATTGCGTGTGCGGGATACCGGGATCGGCATCGATCCCGAGCTTCTGCCGCGCGTCTTCGATCTCTTCACCCAATCGGATCAGTCGCTGGCTCGCTCGCGAGGCGGCCTGGGCATAGGGCTGGCGCTGGTGAAGCGGTTGGTGGAGATGCATCGAGGGCGGGTAGAGGCTCATAGCACGGTAGGCCAGGGCAGCGAGTTCGTCGTAACTCTGCCGGTCGCAGTTCCCCCCGCTGAGCAGTTGCCGGCCTCCCGTCCCGAAACGAACAAGCCGGCCGCACGATCCTTGCGCGTGCTGTTGGCGGACGACAACGCGGACACGGTGGAAAGCCTGGCCATGTTGTTAAAGACATTGGGACATGACGTTCGCACAGCTTATGACGGTTCTTCCTCTATCGAGGCGGCGCTGGATTACCGGCCGGACATCATGCTGCTGGACATTGGATTGCCTGGGCTCGACGGTTATCAGCTGGCGACGCGAATTCGCGAACAAGAATCTCTCCGGGACACTGTGCTCGTCGCGCTGACTGGATACGGGGATGAGTCGACCCGGCAGCATTCACACCAGGCGGGGTTTAATCACCACTTGACCAAGCCCGCCGATCTGAACAGGTTGAAACAAATTCTGGCAACCGTTTCCTGAACGAGGGCCCGCTTTCCGGGTCCGCGGTGAGACTGTGTGTTCGGACCGCGATGAAGTGTAGGTGAGATCGCTAGCCGTGTATCTGGCGGCTGTCGCGTGGCGCTTCGGCCCGTTCGTTCATGCCGTAGTCGCGCACCACCGAAGCGACCCGCAGCCGGTAATCCGCGAAAATCCCCGCGCGTCCCTGTGCCTGCGCAGAACGATGCCGTTCCAGGCTGCGCCATGCGAGGATCGCCTCCTCGTCGCGCCAGAATGAAATCGACACGAACTTTTCCGGCGTGGCCAGGCTCTGGAAACGTTCGATCGAAACGAAGCCGTCGATTTTTTCCAGGTCGGCCTTGAGCGCCGCCGCCAGATCGAAATATTCCTGCGCCCTTCCCTCGGCCGGCCAGACTTCGAAGATCACTGCGAACATCGCGACCTCCCGAATCAATGAGGTTCCATCGTAGCGGAATCCTGTAATGAGCAATGAGCAATGAGCGATGAGCGATGAGGCAAGAGGCCCCGCGACGCGGGGCATCCATCACCCATCGCTCATCGCCCTTATGTGCCTCACCAGACAGACTTCCCGGAGCGGTGCCTGTATAGTCCGTCCCCCACCAGGAGAACCGAAATGAGCGAAGCGAAACCCGTAAAAGTCCCCACCGCCGAGTTGTTCGGCCTCAATACGCCGGCCAAGGCAGCCCAGAACAAGAAGAACCGCGACGAGCGCCGCAAGGCAATCCGTTCGCAGAATGCGCGCAGCAGGGTGAAGTGAGAAAGGCCGTGACGATCGTGACGGCGTGACGCGTGACGATCGTAAGGGCTGTGAAAGTTGCGAATGCCGCGACGGCGAACGGAGATCCAAAGGACAGGGCATCCCGCTACACGTAGTCACGACAGTCACGTAGTCATGAGCGAAGCCCGGTTATGGTCCGCAACCGGTTTCCCTTGCAGGAATCCGTCGAAGCCGGGCACGACAATTACAGCCTCGCGGCCCTTGCGATCGTCACGCCGTCACGACCGTCACGGCCTTTCCGGCCTTACGTCCATCCCCCTCCCAGTGGTTAAATACGCCACGACGTCGAACGATTCCCAAGGGAGGCGAGATGGATGCAATCTATCGTATCGAAAACGTGCCGCTGTTCGCCAACCTCGCGCAGGCCCAGCTCGAGCCGCTGCGCAAGGATGCGGTAAGGCAGCTGTTCAAGGCGGGGGAGATAGTCTTCAATCATGGCGACCTGCCCGAGCATCTCTACATCGTGGAAGAGGGCGTCATTGACATCGTGCTGCCCGCCAAGGGCGAGGAGATCATTCTCGCCAGCCTGGAAGCCGGCTCGTTTTTCGGCGAATTGTCGGTATTCGACAGCCACCCGCGCACGGCCACGGCGCGAGTCACGACCGACGCCAGCCTCATCTGCATCCCGTTGACCAGCATCGCGGCGCTGACCAATCGCAGCCCGACCGCGGCGCGGCAGTTCATGAGCGTCATCATCCACCGGTTGCGCACGGCCGACGAACTGCTGGCGCGCGTGCAAATAAAAAACATCAACGAGGTGGTCGACGAACAAATGAGTTTCGGCCAGAGAGTCTCCGACCTGGTCGCGCGCTTCGGCGGCTCATGGGTCTTCATCAGCAGCTTCTGCGTCTTTCTTCTGCTCTGGATGGCCGTCAACACGGTGGCATTCTTCTTCAAAGCGCCGCCCGATCCGTTTCCTTACATTTTCCTGAACCTGATCCTGTCCTGCATCGCCGCGTTGCAGGCGCCGGTCATCATGATGAGCCAGAACCGGCAGGCCGTGAAAGACCGGCTGCAGGCCGACCAGGATTTCCAGATCAACATCAAGGCCGAGTTCGCGATCCAGCAGATCCACCGCAAGCTCGACGAGCTTCGCGCCGGCCTGATCCAGCACCGCAGGCACATGGAGTAGGAGCCGGAGGCAGAGTGAGCGAAAAAACAAGGCCGGGTAAAGGCCGACGTTTCACCCCAAAGCGGCTAGTTCTTCGCCGATCGCACGGCAATCACAAAGCTCACGAACCCCAGGACTGCCACGACCGCCAGCCCCGCTTCCGCCCAACCGGCCGAAACCCCATGTGCGATCAGGGCAGCGAATGTCACCGGGGCGATCGCCTTGGCGACGAATGCAGGGCGGGCGAGGCGGCCCAGCAGGGACCCGAGCTGCCGCTGGCCGAACAATTCCGCTGGCGCCGTGCCGCGCACGATGGTCATGACGCCGTTGCTGGCGCCGAACAGGATCGCGAAGGCGATCGCCCACCAGAAGTTCTGTCCCGCGAACGCCAGAACCAGGATCGCCACGGCGAACAGAGCGAATGCGGCAATGCCGACGCGAGTCGCGCGAGCGTGGCGTGCCAACCCGAACTCGACCACCCGCGCCGCGACCTGCATGGGTCCGATCAGCGAACCGGCCAGGATCGCATCGCCTGCGGAAATGCCGCGCGCCTTCAGCATATCGATCAGATGCGCAAAGACCACGGCCATGACGAACATCGCGATCGAAAAAGCGGTGGCCAGCCAGTAGTAGCTCGCGGACTGCGTGGAGTTCTCGCCGGCGGCGGGGGATTCGACGGTCTCGGTGTGGCTCGCGCCTGACCTGCGCGGCACCAGGAACCAGTGCAGCGGCAGGCACACCGCCAGATGGAGCAGCGCAAAAATGCCGAACGTCATGCGCCAGCCGGCGCTGACCTCGAGCCAGTTGGTGAAGGGCCAGAACACCGTACTGGCAAATCCCGCGATCAGGGTCAGCGCGGTGACGCTGCGCCGATAGTGCTCGCGCGATAGCTGGTGCAGGGTCGCGAATGCCGGATCGTAGAGCGTCGCCGCCATCGCCACGCCGCCGAGGACCCAGCCGAAAATGAAGGTCGCCGCATTCTGCGCCAATGCCAGGACGAGGAAAGCAAAGGCGCCGACCACGGAACCCGCGGCCAGGACATTCCTTCCACCGCGTTCATCGACCAGCCTGCCGGCCAGCGGCGACGCCGCGCCGGAAACCAGGAGCCCGATCGTGAATGCGCCGAACAGCCAAGTTTGCGAGATGCCGAGCGTAGCCTGGATGGGGGAGGCGAGAACCGCGATGCTGTAGTACAGGCTGCCCCAGGAAATGATTTGCGCAATCCCGAGCGCCGGGATGATCCGCGAGAAACGTAAGTCCTGCGAACGCCCGGATGTGCGGCCCGATTGAATCGCCGGCCCCGCCTACCCGAACTTCTTCCAGCCCGAAAGCTCGCGCACCACGTCCGGGGAAACGTTTTCCTTTGCTTTCGGGATCTCTTCCTGCTCGGGTTCGTAGTTCATCGCCGGCTGGACCTCCACCTCGGCGAATTTCTCCGCGGCCGCATCGTCGCGCTCTTTGAGCAACGCCTGCAAATCCCTGAAGTGGCTTTCCATCGCCTCGGCGGTCGGTGGAATGCGTTGTTGTGCAGGCAAGGCCGAGGGGCCGACGTCCCGCCCGCAATAGCGGCAGACGATCGCTTCGGCCTTGATCGATTCGGCGCAAAACGGGCACTCGCGTGCACCGCGGGATTCCACCGGATGGCTTTCCTCGTGCAGCGAACGCTCGTTGAGGCGGGGTTCGTTCAGGAAATACATCGGCCCGGATGACTCGGATTCGTCACGTGGATCCCGGACATCCCGGTTCACGGCCCAGATCATTGCCGCCAGCCAACCCAGACCCGTCCATCCGAGGAACAGGTTCAGGACGCCGATGACTACGCCGTAACGGTGCTTGCAGCCGATGGCAACGAAGAAGGGAATGAAATAGGCGATCAGGAAAAGCGGTGCGACTACGGGGAGCCAATCCTCGGCGGCGGGAGACAGATGGTTCAGCGCTTCGAGCATGAACGGCGGCAAATCCGGTGCATGGAGCGGCCGGCCGCACAAAAGCAACGCGTGACGGACCGACCGCCTCCCGCCGGACGCGAGGTGAACCACAAAAGGCCGATCGCCAACGGCATAAACCGCCCCTCCCGAGGCTGTTCGTATTTGTAGTCCGTTTGGCACGCAAGCGCAAGCGTTGCCGCCGTTGGCGGAGGGGAAGAACAGGGGCTAGGGGTGGGGCAGGGACTAGGGGAGAAACAGGGGTTAGGGGCTAGGGAGTAAGACAGGGACTGGTGAATCTGAATTCTTTTCAAAAAAATCTTCAACGTATCGAGAACGAATTGGAATTTTCCTAGCCCCTAGCCCCTAGCCCCTAGCCCCTAGCCCCTGGTCCTCGTCTACTTCCCCATCGATTTGCGCTTCCACAGTTCCCAGGCCCGCTCGTAGTCGTTGGCTTCGGTCAGGCGGGCCTCTTCGGCATCGAGATACGTGACCTCGGCACCCAGCGCCATCGCCTGTGCCTGCATCCTCGCATTGACCTGCATGAAGTAGCAGCGCCCGACTACCTGCGGCAGTGATTTTCCCACGACGACTGCGCCATGGCCGCGCATCAGCGCAGCAGGCTTGTCGCCGAGCGTGCGCGCCAGTGCCGCGCCGAGTTCCGGTGTCCTTATCAGCATGTCGGTGTCGCCCGCGGCGTCGCGGATTTCGAATGTGGGCACGCCGCGGCCGATGAAGCCGGCCATGTGATAGACCGGCCGTAGCGCAACGCCGCTTACTCCGAACGGAATGACGGCGGCGCTGTGGTGGTGGACGACGGCTTTGACTTCCGGCCGCGCCTTGTAGATTTCCCCGTGGATGAAACGTTCGAGATACATCTTCGCATCGCCTCCGCCCACGGGTTTGCTGTCGAGGTCGAGTTCCAGGATGTCTTTGGCGGCGACCGACTCAGGTGCGATCGAGCGCGCGATCAGATAGCGCTCCGGGTTCTTGTCATGGCGAATGCTCACGTGCCCGTAACCGTCCACAATCTCCAGCGCGGCGAGGATGCGGTTCGCCGCAACCAGGTCCTCGATCAGTCCGGGATCGGCCGTAACCGGTTCCGCTCGTACCTTGCGCGCCACGCCCGCCAGCGCACCTGCCAGCAGAACGCCGCCGCCGATCAGAAATTCGCGTCTCGCGATGCCGCAGCAAGTGGAATTCTTCATTGCCAGTTTCTCCGTGTAAGGTTGTGAGATCGCTCGAAGGGGAGTGAAGTTCGTGAAGGCCGTGAATATCGTGAATGTCGTGAATGTCGTGAATACGTGAAAAGGCGTAAATCCCTTGCGTCTATTCAGACTGGACGGCCTCGTGTATACAGAAAAATATTACTCTGGTGTCGTCGTTACGACATTCACGACATTCACGACATTTACGACATTTACGGCCTCCACGGTACTTCCGGCCTCACCAGTAACGCCGCATCTCCAGATAAGTGAACGATGCCGTCCAACTTACCATCAGCAATCCGATCAGCGATTCGATGCCGCAGATCATGCGCAGCGGCCCGATCGGGTAGATGTCGCCGAAACCCAGTGTCGTGTAGGTCTCGCTGGAGAAATACAGGAAGCTGGCCAGCGAATCCTGGAACGTCCCGCCGAATCCCCCCAGGCCGAACTTGTCGCGAAGCAGCCAGAATGCGACTGCGAATATTGCAATTTGCAGCAGATGACTCGCCATCGAACCGATCAGAGCGACCAGGACCTTGGCGCGGGTGGGGACGGCCTCCGTGCTGTTGAGGCGGTCGTTCAGCAGCCGCAGTACTTCGTAATGCGTCATGACGCTAATGCCGACCAGGAAAAGGCATAACAGGATGGAAGAGAGCATGGGCGAAGCCAGGGGTTAGAAAAAAAGGGCTGCGTACTGAGAATTTGATCACCGGTCCACCGTGATGCGGCTTAAACGATTGGGGAACGGGATGGTGGACAGATTGTGAGGCAGGGCGGAACGGGCGGTCTGTGACAAAACGTCACGTTCGCGGCCCTGCGGCACGGGGAAACGAGGGGGGCGCCGGCGACTACGGGCATCTCGCCGGACAGATTTGCCAGCGGCCGTCTATCGCGCTGGCGCTACGGGCAGCGAAACTAGGGGGCTACCGCAACCCAACCATTTTTCGTCAGCCGGAAAAGTTGTTCCAGTTGCAGCGTTCGTTCGCCCTTGATGATCCGCTCGACCATCGGGAACACCTGCTGGACCTCCGGCTTGCGGGCCCAGTCCGCGGCGGCGATCGTGTAGGTATACGCGACCATCGCCTGCTGATCGTTTCCCGGGGCTTGCGGCCGGTTCCAGCCGATTATTTTGTCCAGGCTCAATTTTGCCGCGCAGAAGTCGCCGTGGTGCACGATGGTTTTGCCATCGGCGCCTACGTTGGTGGTTTCCCTGGCGAGATAGTATTTCCTTCCCGCACCGGTCAATTCGTAGCGCGTGACCGTGACGGCATGATCGGCGCCTTCATCCCGCTTTTCCACGACGCTCGAAGAAACGATGCCCATCTTCTCGAGGATGGGCATTTGCACGGCATCGCGGGCCCCGGTCTGGCGATCGCGCTCACTGACTTCGATCGGCCAGTCGAATTTCCCCAGGCAGAGATTGCCGCTTTCCTGCAGATATTTTTCCAGTGCCGCGCGCAGGCCGGGAGGGGCGGGTTCCACCGCATGGCTGCATGCGGCGAAGGCGCAGAGGCCCGCCGCCAGAATTGCGAGGACTTTTGTCTTCATGGACGGTTCATTGCCTGTTGAGGGGGATGGTAGTCGTCGGTCAGCGTATTGACGAAGGCTTCCAGGTCTTTCATGTCCTGTTCCGACATGGCCGGCTTGCTGCCGCGCGGCCTGCCGTCGAGCGGCTTTTGCGTGTCGACGTTTTCGCGATACGCCGGCGGCAGGTCGTTGAACTTCCGCACCTCGCCGTCGACTACCGGATACCAGAGCTCGGGGTTGGTGTCACGCGTGTTGTAGAAGCGGATCGCTTCCTTCAGCGACTTCAGCGCGCCGTTGTGGAAAAACACCTTGCGCGTGGCCACGTTGCGCAAGGTCGGTGTCTTGAACATGCCGCAATACTTTTCGTTGCCGGGAAGCGGATGGTCGGGCCGGCTGCAAAGGCCCAGATCGTAATAACTGCCGTCCCCGTTGGCGGGAATGTCCTTGTTGCGCGGCGCACCGATGGCGGAGTACGTATAGTCCGTGAACATTTTCGTGCTGCCGTTCAGGCCGGCGCCGTTGTAGTGGCAGGCGAAGCAGTTGCCCTTCTCCGGATCGCTGTAGACGAGAAAGCCGCGCTGCTCCGCGGGCGACAGGTCGCCGCCGACCTTGTTGCCGGAATAAAGGTCGTACTTGCTGTTGTACGGATGAAAACTCGGGTCTTCCATCTCGAAGGCCTGCAGGGCTTCCAGGGCTTTCCCGAAAGCCTTTTGCGTATCGGCGAATACCTCCTCGCCGAAAGCCCGGCGGAAAAGAGCCGCGTAAGGCGCGGCACGGATCTTGTTCACCACCTCGGCTGCGCTGCGGTTCGCCATTTCATTCGCCGCGAGCAAGGGGATCTGCGCCTGATCCGCGAGCGTGGGCGCACGGCCGTCCTGGGTGTAGCCGCCGCCCGGGCCGGGGGTGCTGATGCCGTCGGGGTTGTCCAGCATGTCCTCGTACGGCGGCGTGAATTCCTGGTAACGCAGCGACGGAACCGCGCGCGTTCCGGCATCGGACAACTTCGATCCGCCGGGCTGCACCGCCAGGGCGTTCGGCGGTCCGTAGGCGTGACCGGGATCGTGGCAAGTCGCGCACGCCATTTTTCCCGAAGCGGACAGCGTTTTGTCGAAGAAAAGTTTTCCCCCTGCCTGCGCGGCAAGGCTCAATGCAACGCCGGGGGAAACGGTTGCGGATGCGTCCGGGGATGCAGCCGGCGCCACGCTATCGAGTCCCGCGCTTTCGAGGGAAACCGTCAGCATCGACGCAAGCGCGAGCGTTGCAATCGTCGGATGCGGAAAAACTGCGAATGGCTCGCGCATGGCAACCTCCTTGATTCATCCGGAACCGGACATCGAAAAAAAGCAGGACGAATCGGTAAACGATCCGCCCTGCCGATACGGCTTACGCCACACAGAGTGGTTCTGCCGGAAACATGCGTTACTTGAGCGCCCAGACGTTGATCTGGTTCGCGTCCGGTCCGACCTGCGGCAGCGTATTCCTGTCCGCCGACTGCTTCTGTGCATAGCCCGACGGGGCGACGAACGCGTGGTTCATCGGCCGTACGGAGTCGAAGTGGGTATCGGCACTGCCTGCGTATTCCGGCAGGTTGAGGATGTTGGCTGCGACGAACTTCTCCGTGTACTTCGAGCGGTTCATGTACGAGCCGTCGACTGCCGGATCGGCCACCTGGAACATGTCCTGCAGCGTGCGCACGAACGAGAAGTGGCTGTACGCATCGCTGTCGGAAATGCCGCGGGGCGCGTGCGGCTGGTTGGTCAGGACACCGAAGATGCTGTTGCCGTGACCGCGGTTGCCGCGGGTGTAGTTGTTGACGGATACATCCTTCGAGAACGTGCCGTCCGCATTCTGCACGAGCGGGCTCGCCACGGCGCTGTTGGCCGGATTCCAGCCGCAGCAGGAGTTGAAGCCGCTGGTCGCATTGCCTTCGTCGAACATCAGCACGATGGCCACGCGCTTGTGCGGATTGCGCCAGACCGGGGAGGCTTCGATTTTCCGGACCAGGTAATCGACATAGTTGTCGCCGCGCGTGATGATCGGGGCGACCGTCGTGACCGCCACGTTGTTGGGCACGCTCGCGCAATCGCTTGCCGTGACCTTCGCGGTGCCGGGCGGAACCGTTCCCTGGACCGTGATGCCGTGCATGTCGTCGCACTGGTCGGGAATCACGAAGTTCAGGTTGCCCAGGTCGCCTTTTTGCAGGTCGGTGCCGAACTGGTCGATGTCGTAGCCGGGCGGAACGGCGTAAGCCGTGCTGCCCGTCAGCGCGGCGTCCCACTGGCCGCCGCCGAGCGTGCGGTTGCTCGACCGGAACTCGGGCGCGCTGCGCACGTTCTGGTACGCCATGCCCGGATGGTGCTTGGTCTTGTACAGGCCGGCCGGCATCGGCAGCAGCAGACCTGCGTTGCCGAGCGCCGTCGTGTTGCCGCCCGCGGTGCCGGG